>NZ_JBHSHQ010000047.1:0-3747 GCF_042652985.1 Ruoffia tabacinasalis
GTTCCTACTGCCAAGCCTGTAGTGGACTTTCACCACCAAGTTAGCACCCATGCCAGGCGCACATAAAAAATAAGACTAAGAATTTTGAATGAATTCATAGTCTTAACGAGAATGCCTTCATGAGGTTCCCAATTAATAGTTAAAGTACATGTAGTTTCATCTATAGTATTGCGAGTCGAATCTACAACTTTGTCCACGTTCATAGGACCATTATAAAGAGACGCGACGCACTGCTTTTTAGATTATCATTGTTTACAGACACTTTGGCTTTTCAAAGTACCGCTAATCATTAGACCACCAACTTTTTATCACACCTTCCCTACTGGGCATAATTAATACCAATTTATCAATTGACTTTATTTCCATTTCTATAAGAAACCTTTATAATAAATAAGAATATATATATAAAATGTTGATAAGAGGAGTAAGATATGAGAGTCGCAGTTGTTGGCGGTGGGATTAGCGGATTTACCATTATTCGGAAATTGCTATCGCATCCTAATTTTAATAATGATTTAACGATTGATTTATTTGAGAAAGATGCTAACTTCGTGGTGGGAGCGCCTTATAGCAAGGATACGAAAGAAGCTATTATGAATGAGCATGCGCAGGATTTGAGTATTTTCCCTGAGAGTCCTGATGATTTTTTAGTATGGCTTAGTGAGAGTCATGTGGAGTACGCTAACAATGATGCTTTTGTTCCCCGTGAATTTTATGGTGATTATTTATTTGAACGTTTAAGTTATTTAATGGATTCTGAGAAAGTGAACATACACGAATCAGCCATTGTTGATTGTGAGATCGATTCAGAGCGCGATATTTACCGCCTTCAAGCAGATGATGGTCAGTGGCATGAGGATTATCACGCGGTTTTCTTCACAATCGGCCATCCTCCTTATGCGGATTATTATCATCTCGAAGGAACACCCCAATATATTAACAGTCCAGTTCCTATTGATGAGACGCTTGCTCATTTGCAGCCGGACCAATCGATTGGCATCATCGGAACAGGCTTAACAGCTTTGGATGTGGTTAAATATTTATTGAAACAACATAATTGGACGCACCCGATTCGATTATATACTGACGGTAATACTCCTTTTAAAACGGTGAAATTCTCCCGCTATCAAGGAGAAATTCAACAAAGTTTTTCAGATGAATGGATTGACTCGCATCGTAATCAAGATGGGTTCATCTCTCTTGAAGTGATGGTTGAAACGTTTTTAAATGATTTGAAGGCCAATGATATCGATATCCAAAGGCTCTTGGAATTATACGGCACAGGATCTATTAGCGAAATCCGCTCTGCCATCGCGCATCCCGATATTTCTTTAGGAAAGTTGCGTCGCTATATTGTCATGATGACGATTTATTTGCCGGATCTATATAACACACTCACACCCCTTGACCGCGATCTTTACAAGCAAAAATACGAACGCGTCTTTAATCATTTTAGAAGCCAAATTCCAGTCGAATCTTTAGCTTATATCTTGGAGAATTTAGATCAAGGTCGTTTGGAAATTGTGACGAGTTTGAAATCTATAATTACCGAGGATGATTCTTATCAACTGGAAACCGAGAACGGAGAAAGTTATCATGCTGATTATCTCATTAATTGTACCGGTTTCCAATTTGATATCCAAAAGGCTTTAGCATTTGATCCATTAATCAAAAATCTCTACCAGCGAGACATGTTAACACCTTACTATCGCGGCGGGGCGATGGTTACTTGGCCTGATTGTCAAGTGGTCGCGAGCCGAGGTTTAATGCCAAATATGTATCTCTTGGGGCATTGGATTTCTAAGATTCATTATGGAAATAACAATATTCACTTGTGTATTAAGCAAGCGGAGCGCGTTGCGGAGGGCTTTTTTGCGCAATATGGAAATGATGAATAGGTAAATGTAAAAGGGATTGGCCTCGTGATTGTGAACGAGGCCTTTTTTGATATGTATTGGGCCTCGTCACATACCACGAAGCCACTTTTTCCATTTTTTAGCTCCATCCGAATTCTCCATTCATTCAACTGCTCCATCAGACCTACCCGGCTCTCTCTCAAACGAATCGACGAGCTTCAGTGCCTCTTTAAAAGTTATGTCGTCCTTCATAACAAGCTCAATTAATCTTTCTACCTGCTCTATACTTCTTATTGCAAGTAATTATTTACATATTTTTAGAATACTCTAGCTTGAGAATGTCGTGGATTGTAATGAAATTATTTGAAAAAGGATAACGTGCGGGAGAATATGGTTGGTGAAAGGAAGCTTTCAATTGCATCGTTAATATGTCCCCCTCACACGCGGGAATGAAATATGAAGCGACTGTAAAGTCAAAAGATGTCACAAATCTTATCAAGAAGTTATCCCTTTACGGGTGGTTATTCTTTATAAAGGATTGGTTATTGGATAACTTGCTGGATGAAGATAAAGTCAATAAACTCATCGTAGAGTTACGCTGTTTTTAGGACAACGGAAAGTAGAAGCAATCATAAGTGTGTTTTGAGAATTATACGAGAATAACAACACTTATATGTGAAATCTTGCCGTAAAAGTCATCGATATAATTCATTCAAAGGGGAAGTTGAAACAATCATTGATAATCATCTGTATCATCAACTTGTTATAAAAGAGCCGAATAAGATTTAGGTGAGTGATGTGACCAAAATAAAAGTAGCCCATCCAGAAAGCAAATTATACCTTATCGCCGATCATAAATCTCTACAATCGAGATAGTATCGTGATTAGTCACCTTCAATCTTCACGGTTAACTTTACCAATTAATCACTTGAAGAAATAGACTAAGATAAAATAATTGAAGAAATCAATAAGTTAAATTTACAACCATATCCTATCCATACTAAACAGCCTGTCGCCTGTTCCATACAGATGACAAGCTGCTTATAAAAATGTTCACTTACTCTCCCACTGCCTTCTGTCTGGCTTTCGCCACTATAGTATCGGGTTCAATGTCAATGACTTCAAATTCCAATAGATCCTGCTTAACATCAAAATCCGTAAAAAACTGAGCCATCACTTCGCCTGTTTCTTCGCGAGCTTTTGTGGTAATCGTGGAGAGATATAAATCAACATCTTCAGCGTTCGCTCCTTGAAGATTACGCTGATAAATAGATTGAATCTGAGCTTCTATCTTCCGATTCTCTTCTTGGGAGGTGTGAATGTTATTTGCTTTGCTCATTGTCATAAAATACAGCAAGACGGCAAGTAAGCCACCACCTATAAACCAGACAATATATTTTCTTATCTGTTTACTCATCCGCCTGCCCCCTTCTTAATTAAGGATAAAATTATATAATAATATAACTTAATAGTATCATAAAAACCCGCTTTCAATCTATCGTGGATACATCGCTCTTAAAGAGCCATCTCGTCGGACATGATTGAACCACCTAAATCGGTCTTAGCTGAACCGGGCAAATCGGCACAATTGAACCACTCTGTGGTTCTTTTTTATTGCCACCATGGTATAACTAAGACGTAAGTGAAACTCGCAAAATATTATGGAGGTGGCTAACATGCCCAATTATATAGAAATGCTTCGGTTATACGAAGCGGGATTTAGCTTAAGGCAAATCGCTAAACTCGTCTCTTCTGGTCGAAACACCGTCACTAGAACCATCAAAATCGCACAAGAAAAGGAGTTATCATACGATGAAGTAGCGCAATGGTCCCGTCATGAATTAGAAACTATGTTCCAATTGGATAGAAACAAAAAGGATCAACCTGTTTC
>NZ_JBHSHQ010000048.1:0-861 GCF_042652985.1 Ruoffia tabacinasalis
GATAAAATTAGTAAACGAGGGAATACATTCGCTAGAAAAACATTATATCTTGTCATAACAAATATGATTCGTTCACAAAAATCAGGTCCGAATCATATCGTTGATTACTATTATCGAGCAAAAAAACAACCTCACGCTAAAAAGCACAAGGTCGTTCTGATTGCTTGTATGGATCGATTTTTAAAATCCATTCACTATTTAGTACTTCACGGGAAACTATATGATTATGATCTCTCACCAAAATAATCAATAGGTTCTCTGTGATTAATTAAATTGTACCAAGTTTCTTCAAAAAAAAGTAGTCTTTTGAAGGATTATTTGGCATGCCTATCAGTTTACTACTCTCTCTCTAAATAGCACTTGACTAAAAGTAGGAAAACACCTTAACTTCTATTCATCGGAAAGTCTGTAAAATTTGTAAAAAGAAAAATTGGGCCCCGCCTAGTTACAATCAAGTATATGCGATTGCTAAAAATCTGTCGCCACAATTAAAGGAACTTGCTCATAAAGGAAAAAAAGAATATCAAAATAATTATGATTTGGTTTATCGTCGTGAGTCTTATTATCCCAATGAAATATGGCAGGCTGACCACACTCCCTTGGATATCCTTGTTTTAAACGAAAAAGGAAAGCCTGAGAGGCCATGGTTAACAATTATTTTAGATGATTATAGCCGAGCAGTTGCAGGGTATTTCCTTAGTTTTCAAGCTCCTTCTGCTATTCAAACTTCTTTAGTTTTACACCAAGCAATATGGAAAAAAAGCAACTCTGATTGGCAAATATGTGGTATACCTGAAACTTTCTATACCGATCACGGAAGTGATTTCACTTCAAATCATTTGGAGCAAGTCGCAATTGATT
>NZ_JBHSHQ010000049.1:0-73325 GCF_042652985.1 Ruoffia tabacinasalis
GATAAAATTAGTAAACGAGGGAATACATTCGCTAGAAAAACATTATATCTTGTCATAACAAATATGATTCATTCACAAAAATCAGGTCCGAATCATATCGTTGATTACTATTATCGAGCAAAAAAACAACCTCACGCTAAAAAGCACAAGGTCGTTCTGATTGCTTGTATGGATCGATTTTTAAAATCCATTCACTATTTAGTACTTCACGGGAAACTATATGATTATGATCTCTCACCAAAATAATCAATAGGTTCTCTGTGATTAATTAAATTGTACCAAGTTTCTTCAAAAAAAAGTAGTCTTTTGAAGGATTATTTGGCATGCCTATCAGTTTACTACTCTCTCTCTAAATAGCACTTGACTAAAAGTAGGAAAATACCTTCTAACGAAGTTACTTGAAAAGTACTTATCGTTAGAAGGTATTTTGTTTAATGACTTGAACCTTGTGCAGAAATTAATTGTAAGACACGTTGTGTTGTCCCATCTGAAGCAGTTCGTTCGATAACTATGATACCGACAGTTGGGGCATAGTAATAATTATAAGTAACAGGACCGCTGTCTTCTTGCGCCTGTTCTTCAATACGTAGAACATCATTAAAGGTTTGGCCACCCACATCATATGAACTAATTAATTCAGATATCATGCGTCTTTTTTCATTATTGTAGCCACTTGAAAAACTTGATCCAATGGTTAAATTACTCGGTAGAATGAGCGATTCATCATTATCGCTTGCTTCAGGTGAGTAACGTAAATCTTCTACAACATAATAATCATTGAAAGAAGCTAGTTCATAAAAGCCTGTGTCGCGAATTTGATATACATAGGCGATGGCTTCTTGACCAGAGAATGATGTCACTTGAAAAATACCATTACTATCTGGTGAGTATTCCATAATAATATCTTGGGCGTCAAAGTAAACTTGGTCACCTTGATATTGATAATTTGTAAAATTTGCATACGGAACAAATTCCTCAAAGGAAATGCTTATTTCTTGGCTCGCACTTTCATCATTTAAACTTTCATTTGTTTCTTGATCCTCAGAAGAGTCAAGCGATTCATCTTGCTGGGAATCATTTATATTATTTTCTTGGGCTTGAATAACTTGTCCACTACTGATGCTTAAAAACATGATTGATAGAACAAAAGTTATAAACTTACGCATATTTAAATTAAAACTGACGCGCAAAATTGCCACCTACTTTCCATTTACTTCTTGTGTAATAAAAGTATAGCACATCAAAACTATATGTGTGTAAAGATTTCGGGGAATAAAGATTGAAGTTTTTACTAATTATAATCGGCTTTATGAATTATTTGTGAAATTAATCTCCGATTATCCATTTTATTTTTTGTATTTTCGACAAAATCTAGTATGATAAACAAGATAAGAATTATATGAGAGGGAGATAAAGATGACAGATTGTATTTTCTGTAAGATTATAAATGGTGATATACCTTCAGCAAAGGTTTATGAAGACGATGAAGTATTTGCATTTTTAGATATGTCGCAAGTAACTCCAGGACATACTTTAGTAGTACCAAAGAAACACGTTGAGAATATCTTTGAATATGATGAAGATGTTGCGGTAGCAATCGCAAAACGCTTACCTAAAATTGCGAATGCAATAAAAGAAGCATTTCCAGAAATTAAAGGAATGAATATCGTTAATAATAATGGTGAATTAGCATACCAATCAGTTTTCCATACTCATTGGCATCTATTACCACGTTACAATGAAGATGATAAATTCGCTATCGAGTTTAGTAATAATCAAGACAGCTATACACAAGAAGAGTTCAGTGAAAGAGCAGCATTGATTGCGTCACAAATCAAAGAAAATTAAAGAGGTGTATTTTTATGGCTGGATTTAAATCAGGATTATTTTGGGGTGCTTTCTTTGGCGGCCTAGCAGGGTTAATGAATGCGCCAAAGAGCGGTAAAGAAACGCGTGAAGATCTGAAACACTTTATCGATACGACAACTGATGACGTGAATGATGTTCGTTATAAAGTTGATAATTTAAGAATGTCAGTGCAGAAATTAACTCAAGAAGGTATGGATAGTGTTAAAACTGCGACAGACGGTATTCAAACATCTTTACAGCATTTTGAAGAAGAAACGTCTCCGCGAATTAATCGAATTCAACGTCATATCGAAGATTTGACCGAAGATATCGAAGAACAAGCAGAAGAAATTAATCTTAATAATTAATTTAAATGAACTAAAAGCAATATGTTTGAATTTTCCTAGATTAATATATTAACATGGAGTTCAAATACATAATGTATGATATATTTGTTACATATTTAAAAATAGTTAGGAGCCAAAAACTTTATGAAAAAAACGCTAAAAAAGGTATCATTAGTTGCTTTAACATCAACATTGTTACTTTCAGGACTAGGTAGTATTGCCCCAGTAATGGCACAAGAAGAATCAGCAGGTGAGGTCATTGCAACTGTAGGTGGCGAGGATATTACTAAAGATGAATTATATGAATCAATGAAAGCTATCGCTGGCGATACGACATTGAGAACAATTATTCTAGAAACTGTCTTAGAACAAAATGTATCGGATGCTGAAGCACTGAGAACTGCAGCGGAAGAAGAAGTTCAAGCTCAGATCGACGAAGCGGGTGGAGAAGAAGTTTTCCAACAATTACTTGCATACCAAGGTTTAAGTGATATCGAAACATATACTTACCAAATCTTTGTAAGAAATATGTTCCAAGAAGTAGTAGAGAGCCAAATTGATATGTCAGATGAAGCTATCACAAACTACTATGAGAATGAATACTCACCATTAATGGAAGCCCAACATATCTTAGTTGAAACTGAAGAAGAAGCACTCGATGCAATCGAAAGAATTAATAATGGCGAAGAATTTGATGCAGTTGCTCAAGAAGTTTCATTAGATTCAACAGCACAAAACGGTGGATTATTACAACCATTCCCAGCTGGACAAATGGTTCCAGAATTTGAAGAAGCAGTAATGAACTCAGAGAACGGCGAAATGACAGAAACACCTGTAGAATCACAATACGGTTTCCATGTTATTCGCACAATCAATAATGGTGAAAAACAACCATTAGAAGATGTTCGTGAAGAAGTTGAAGAACAATATGTTACTTCACGCTTTGCTGATAGCCAATTCGCTTATGGAGTCATCGGTCAATTAATCCAAGATACTGGTTATGAAATTCATGACGAAGACTTACAAAATGCTGTTCAAGACTTAATCGATCTTGCAAATGCAAACAATGAAGCAGCAACTGAAGAAGAATCAACTGAAGAGACATCAGAAGAATCTACGGAAGAAACTTCAGAAGAAGCAGCTGAGGAAACAACAGAAGAATCAGCAGAAGAAACGACTGAAGAAACAACTGAAGAGACAACCGAAGAATCTACAGAAGAGTCTGCAGAATAATTTATAGCTTTTAATAGACGACTGATTATTAAATCAGTTGTCTATTTTTTTGAGAATGAATGAGCAATTACTTATTATTGGCGGGGACTTCACATTTAGTTTAAGATAAACTCATGAAAAGACTAGCGATTTCTTAGGGAACTTTAAAGAAAGTCATCTGATGTGTATGTTAAATTGTATAAGGTTAAAAAACACATAATAATCAGGAGGCTATGAAATGACACAAACAATAATTTCAAGAATAACTCAAGGTAAAGATGTCGCTCAAAAAGCAATCGTTGAAAATTTCAGAGGTCTATATCGTAAAGATTCCCGTTTTACTTATCCTGAAGCCACACTAATACTACCAAAATCAATTAAAAACAATAAATAATCACTTACAAACTCCACTGTATATCGCTTGCTGATGTATAGTGGACTTTTTTTGTCTAATAATGTGAATGCAACTACAAGCAAAGTGCTGTGTGCTTGATAAAAAGTGTTTGTGAAAAAAACAATAGCAATTTTAATCAATAAATTAAAAAAGAATCGTATAGAGATAGCATTGATTGTTTGATAATAGAATATCCATTAAAAAAATTAATATGTGAAATAGCGAGCTAGCAGTCTTATTCCTATGGGATAAGCAACGAAACAACTTGTGAAAAAGTTATTAAAGTGAAAAAAACACATTGTAAAAACGCAATACTAGCGGTATACTATGAACGAAATTATTTGATAGGAAGTGAATTTAATTGGCAAAAGAAATAGTAATTGTAGGTGCTGGCTTTGCCGGTGTTGCTGCGGCAAGAAAATTAGGTAAGAAATATAAAAAAGACAAAACTGTCAATATTACATTAATTGATCGTCATTCATATTTAACATATATGACTGAATTACATGAAATTGCGGGAGGGCGTTTAGAACCAGATGCAATTAAATATGATTTACGTCGTATTTTCCATCGTTTAAACAACGTAAAATTAGTAACAGATAATGTATCTGAAATTGATCATGATAACAATGTTGTTATTGGTGAACAAAGCAATTATAAATTTGATTATTTAGTATTAGCTGTTGGTGCTGAACCAAATGATTTTGGTATCGACGGAGTGAAAGAAAATGGATTCACATTATGGTCAATGGAAGATGCAGAACGCGTTCGTGAACATATTATTGATATGGTATATAAAGCTGCGCGTGAACACGACCCAGTTAAACGTCGTGCTTTACTATCATTCTTAGTATGTGGTGGAGGATTTACTGGTGTTGAGATGATTGGTGAATTAGTTGAATGGTTACCAATCTTAGCTGAAGAACACAAATTAAATCCAGATGAAATCTCATTCCATTTAGTAGAAGCTGCTCCAAAGATTTTAAATACTGTTACAGAAAAAGAACAAGAGCGCGCTATGAAATATATGCGTAAAAAAGGCATTGATATTACTTTAGGTGATGGAATTGCTAAAATCGCTGAAGATCATATTGAACTTGCTTCAGGTAAGAAAATTGATACATATACTTCAATTTGGACTGCAGGTATTAAAGCAAATACTGATGCTAGCGAATGGGGTGTTGAACAAGCACGTGCTGGCCGTTTAGTAGCAGACCAATACATGCAAGCAAAAGGATACGATAATGTGTTCGTAGCTGGAGATTTAGTTTATTATGAAGATCCAACTAACAACAACATGCCTACGCCTCAAATCGTTCAAGCGGCAGAGCTAACAGGTGATGTTGCTGCAACATCAATCATTTCAGAAATTAGTGGTACTGAAAAAGAAGAATTTGAAGGTAAATATGATGGTAACATGGTATCTATTGGATCAACTTATGGTGTTGCTTATCTATATGATAAATATAGTGTTCAAGGCTTCATCGCTATGTTCATTAAACATGCAGCTAACGTGATTTACTTCTTAAGTATTGGAAGTTTCTACTATGCATGGTTGTATGTTCGTCACGAATTCTTTACAATCAAACACAAACGTAATATTTTCCGTGGTCACTTATCAGCTCATGGTAATATTCTATGGTCTGTGCCATTACGTCTCTTCTATGGAGCTATGTGGTTAGTTGAAGGATTGAAGAAAACATTTGGTATGTTTGGTGGTCAATCTTGGTTTGAAGATGAAGTTGTCTTCCCATTCCCTTGGTTACAAGAAGAAGTAACAAGTGCAGCGTCTGCAACTGAAACAGGAGAAGTTGTTGAAGTAGCAGAACAAATCTTTAGTTTAAACTATGTTTACGGTGAAGAGCCAATGTTAGTCTTTGATGAAATGCCAGGCTGGTTCGCATCAATTATGGAATTCATGATGCCGAATCAAGATGTTGCATTATTCATGCAAAAAATGATGTCCTTAGTAGAATTAGGAATTGGTTTAGCTTTAATTGCTGGATTATTCACATTCTTAGTAAGTGGTTTAACCGTTGTTTTAGTAGCAATGTTCTGCTTATCAGGAATGTTCGTATGGGTTAATATGTGGTTCATCCCAGCTGCGATTGCTTTAATGATGGGTGCAGGTCGTGCATTCGGATTAGACTACTATGTGATGCCATGGTTAGGTAAACTATTCGATGGTTGGATATGGGGTAAACCTAAGCATATCTACACAGATAATATAGGATAAGAGAATAGATTGTTTTTAAATCGAAAGCTAGGATTTTAACGGATAGAAAGTAGACCTATCTTCGTTAAATCCTGGCTTTTTAAATTTTTTAATGTTTATAGATGGGAGAAAAAAACATTGATACATGAGATTTGGCGTGAGTATCCTGAGATAGAAAAAGCCTTAAAAGAAACTAAACAAAACATGCGTGAAGGTATTTCTATTCGCATACCCGAAATAGAAGCTAAGATTCAAGAATATATTGATGCGCCAGGTAAATATCTACGTGCAGGTTTATCTTTGATGTTTTTCTATATGGAAAATGGCAGTATAAACAAAAAAATAATTACATATGCGGCGGCGATTGAGTTACTGCATTTAGCGACGTTAATTCATGATGATGTGATCGATACAGCTGATTCAAGACGCGGCATTGAAGCTATGCACATTGCCCAAAGTAATAAAATTGCAGTCTATGCTGGCGATTATCTTTTTAGCTACAGTGGCCGTTTAGCTTCTGATTTAATTAATAAAGTTCAGTTCCAAAACCGAAATAAGTGGATTTTAGAAAATATTATGAGTGGTGAATTGCGTCAACTAGCTAATACCTTTAATAAAGAGATGACAATGATTGATTATATTCGTCAAATAAGAGGAAAGACAGCCATGTTATTTGGACTGTCAGCTTCAGGTGGCTACTATCTAGCAAATAATGACATCCGAAAAGCACAAAATGTAAGATTACTTGGAACATACTTAGGCATTGCTTTTCAATTACAAGATGATTTAATTGATTTTCTAGTTCCAGCAGGAGATTCTGGAAAGCCTAGTATGCAAGACGTTCCTAATGGTATTTACACGGCACCTTTGCTGCTTGCGATGGAGAAGAGTGATGCAGTAAGTCGTTACGTTAATGAAACAGATGAGTGGGATAAAGCATCTTTAGATCAATTAGCACAAATGATTAAAGAAACTGGCGCTTTTCAAGACACAGAAGTACTCATTGATCGTTATATTGAAAAAGCATTATTTTATTTAGATAAAATAAGTGATTCTGAATATAAATCTCAAATTAAGAAAATAATCTTACTAATTTCTAATCGACAGTACTAATAGAAGTGTCATTACTAGACAAAAAAATGATTCTATTATAAACTAAAAATAAGTAATTTTGCCTTTGTAGCAAGAAGGTAAACACTTACCAAAAAAGGAGATGACATTAATGAAAAAGAATTTATTAAAGGGTACTCTATTATTAGGATCAATGTTTATTTTAGCTGCCTGTGGCGCTGAAGAAGAAGCACCAGAAAGCGTAGAATCTGAAGTATCAACTGTTGTCGAAGAGGAAGTAGAATCGGAAGAAACTACAGAAGAGACAACGGAAGAATCAGAAGAAACGACTGAAGAAGAGTCAGCTGAAGAAGAATCATCTGTGGAAGAAACATCAGAAGAATCAGAAGAATCATCTGTGGAAGAAACATCAGAAGAATTAGAAGAGTCATCTGAGGAAGAAACATCAGAAGAATCAGAAGAATCAACTGACGAAGAAACATCAGAAGAATCAGAAGAATCAACTGATGAAGAAACATCGGAAGAATCAGAAGAGTCAACTGACGAAGAAACATCGGAAGAATCAGAAGAATCAACTGACGAAGAATCATCAGCAGATTCAGAAGAATCAGCAGATGACGCTGCAGTAGTAGGAACTGACGAATCAGCAGAAGCTGGAGCATTAACAGACGGTGAATACTCAGTTGTAGGTAATCCAGACGAACGTGGATGGGCTGTAACTCATACAATCACTGTTGCAGATGGAGAAATTACTGATTCAAACTTTGATTACGAAAATGAAGACGGCGACTTAAAATCAGAAGATGAAGAGTACAATACTCAAATGGAAGATGTAACTGGCGTATCATCGGCAGATGCAACACAAGAATTAAATGATGCATTAGTTGAATCACAATCAGCAGATGTAGATGCTGTTTCTGGTGCAACAACAACATCGACTTCATTCCAATTCACTTCGCAAGTATTATTAGAGTTAGCTGCACAAGGTAACACTGAAGAAGTTAATGTTGATGAATTAGAATTAGCAGACGGTGAATATTCAGCTGAAGACTTAACAATTACTGTTGAGGGTGGCGAAATTACTGACGCAACATTTGAAGCAGAAGATCAAGATGTTGCTGATGAATTAGCAGCTGCTTTAGTAGAAGCTGGAAACGTTGAAGGTGTTGAGCCAGTAGAAGGACAAGAAGACCTTTCTACAACATTCATCGCTTTAGCAACTCAAGCTACAAATGATGCTAAATTAGCAAGTTTAACAGCTGATGAAGCTGATGCAGAAGAGTCTAGCGAAGAATCTGAAGAGTCATCTGAAGAATCAAGCGAAGAGTCAGCATCAGAAGAAACTTCGGAAGAATCATCTGAAGAAGAGTCAGAAGAATCGTCTGAAGAATCAACTGAAGAAGAATCATCAGAAGAATAAGCCAAAATAATTAAATAGAAAATATGTCATTAGTGAGCTAATTTAACAATTAGCTCACTTTTTCACTTTTATAGAAGCTATATGAATAGTATAATAGGAATTACGAATTAGAATAGCTAGGAGTATATTTAATGAAAAATGTAATGAAAAAAGTGGCCTTATTTGCTACAGCACTCATCTTATTTGGTTGTGCAAGTGATGATGAGCCAGAAGTGGTTATATCAGGAGCAAGTCCGACAACTACGACAGAAGTAAATGAAAATGGACTCCCGATTGCTAAAGAACCTACAAGCATAACGGAGACGATGTTACATACGGTTGTTCAAATGCAAGTCTATCATGAAGGCGTCGAAGATGTGATGCAAGAAGCGATTGATTATATGGCGGAGATGGAAACACTCCTTTCCACAAACGTTGAAGGATCTGACGTATATAGAATCAATGAGAATGCTGGGATTGAGCCGGTTGAAGTACAACCTGAAACAATGGAAATCATTAAACGTTCAATTCAAATTGCTGAAGAGAGTGATGGGCTCTTTGATATCTCAATTGGGGTTCTCACAGATTTATGGCAAATCGGAAGTGATGATGCGCGTGTTCCAGAAGATTCTGAAATAACTGAAGCCGTTAATCTAATCGATTATGAAAAGATTAGCATTGATGAAGAGAATATGACGGTCATGCTTGAAGAAGAGGGAATGTCGCTAGAGTTAGGTGGTATTTCTAAAGGATACATTGGTAGTGGTATTGTTGAGATTTTTGAGGAAAACAATATTACCACAGCCATCATTAACCTTGGGGGAAATGTCGTTGTTATGGGGACATCACCATCTAATGAAGAGGGTTGGAATGTTGGGGTTCAAGACCCTGATGAAGTACGTGGTGAAATTGTTGGGACTCAACGTGTCATAAATGCAGCCATTGTTACAAGTGGAATTTACGAAAGATATTTAGAAGTAGACGGCACAAAATACCATCACATAATGGATCCACGTACAGGATACCCTTTAGATAATGAGATTTCAGGTGTAACTGTCTTTGCACCAACCTCTTTTGATGGTGACTCTTATTCGACAGCCTTATTCTTAATGGGCATTGAAGAAGGTATCGAGTTTATTAATTCAAAAGATGGCTTTGAAGTAGCTTATGTCGATAAGGAAGGTGGCGTACATCTTTCTGCTGGTATAAAAGATAGTTTTAATTTAACGAATGAGGAGTATTACATCGCCGATGAATAAAATAAATTTAAAAATATTTTTAGAATTTGTCGAAATTCGAACAAAAATAGCTAGTTTTTTCCCAATGATGGTTGGTTTTTTATGGACAGGTTACTATTTCAAGGAATTTAATTGGTTGAATTCAATTATATTTTTCCTAGCTGCGACTTGTTTTGATATGACGGTAACAGCGATTAATAATACATTGGATTATCACAAAGCCTTGGATAATAACTATAAGGAAGAGCAGAATGTGATTGGTAAATACAAATTAAATTACCGCACGATGGTCATAATTGTATTTATCCTATTAGCTATTTCGCTGATACTTAGTTTATATCTCGTTTGGTTAACAGATCCAATGCTCTTGTTGATCGGAGCTTTGTTATATTTTATTGGAATAATCTACACATTTGGACCGTTACCTATCTCACGGACACCTTACGGGGAGATTTTTTCGAGTTTAACGATGGGATTCGGTATCACTTTTCTGGCGGTATTCATGACCCGCTATGAAGTACTGCTTTCAAGTGAATGGACTTGGACGAATTTAGTATTGAATATCGGTTGGTTTGATATTCTTAAGATATTTTGGTTCAGCTTGCCACAAATATTTTTAACAGCGAATATTATGCTTGCCAATAACACCCGAGATTTGGATACAGATATTCAAAACGAACGACGGACGTTAGTTTACTATATTGGTAGACCGAACGCGATTCGCTTGTATCAGTTCCTTAGCTTTTTACCATGGGTTGTTTGGATGACTTATATTATTGCTGGTTTATTCCCATGGTGGACGATTGTTACTTTAGCCGTTGGCTATGTTCATTATCAAAGTGTGATGCGATATACGGAAAGAATTCCACAGCCAATTGCCTTTAAAGAAGCTATTCAGAGTTTTATATTGTTTTTAAGTATGTATGTCATTGTTTTATTTGTTTTATTGTTAGTATAAAGACAGCCTCGATTTTATAGAAAATCGAGGCTGCTTTTTTATTTAGGATATTTACTTAAAGTATGTTCCATTGAGTTTTCTAACATTGTTTTTAAGACATCTAAATCAATATCAGCTAATTTATTTACGTAAATACACATTTTACCAGTGGTGTGTTTTCCAAGTTGTGCTAGTAATTTCTCTTTGTCTTTGAAATCGGTAGCAAGGTACAAACTAAATTTGGCTTTTCTAGGGGAAAAGGCTAAATAGGATGTATCGCCTTCACGACCAGAATCGTAAACGTAATGGTAAGTTCCAAAACCGATAATATTTGGATACCACATTTGAGGTTCAAAACCAGTCACTTCTTTAAATAAATCTAGTAAAACAAATGAATCAATTTGTTTTTGTTTTGAATCAATCGACTCAATAAATTCGACGACATCTTCACCTGTGGGTTTAAATTTGGCTGCTGACATGATAAAACCTCCATTTTATGATTAGTTAATTACAAAGGCAGTATCAATTCATCTTCAGCCATTTGGCCGGTAATCTCTAACACGAGCCCGTGGGGTAGACAAATCGCAGTTTGTCCTGGTCTTTCAATCCAACCTGTTCTAACACCAACTTGATCAGGACTATTATCTTCTTTAATACGAGCTTGGTTATTATTGATTTCGATAATATTGTACTGGTTATCGTTTGGATAATATGTCTTTTCGACTTCTAATCCTTCGGATAATGGGAACTCATCTACAACTTCACCGTGGATCTTCACTATCGCAACGGCATCTCCTGAATCATTGAAATGAGCATTCGTAATGACATTTGGAATAAAAGAAATGATAATTGATACGATAATAAATACATAATCAAAGGGTTTAAAGTAGCTTAATATTTTTCTCATGGGACCTACCTCTCTATTGCAAAGCAACGAATCTTTACTTATTGTATAAAAAAAATACGGTTTTATCTAGCTTTTTAGAGGAAAATTTGATACTATAACGTATGTGCGAAAATTACTATTTGAAATGCATTAAATTATTTATAGATAAGGAGATTTTATTATGAACTTAAAAGCAGAACTTAGAGAAACAACTGGCTCAAGTGCTTCACGCAAAGCTCGTGCTGAAGGAAAAGTGCCTGTATCTTTATACGGTAAAACAGTAGAAGCAACTTCGCTTTTAGTAGATCGTCGTGATTTCGAAGCTTTATTAAAAGAAGAAGGTACTAACGCGGTATTCAATTTAGATTATAACGGTGGTACTCAAAAAGTATGGTTAAAAGACTATGAACGTGCAGCGTTAAAAGACGAAATGTACTCAATTGACTTGGAAGCTATCTCTGCTGACCAAACATTAACGGTAGAAATTCCATTATACGTTGTTAATGATGAAACAATTGAAGAAGGTATCGTTGAAATCGTTGAAAACGAAATTACTGTTGAAACTAAACCAGATACAATCCCTCAATACTTTGAAGTGGATGTTAAAGGCTTAGAAATCGGTGATACTTTAACTGTAGCGGATATCACTCTTCCAGAAGGTGTAGAAATTATGATGGAAAACGATGCAACAATTGTTTCAATCTCAAATCCTACTGAAGAAGCAGAAGACGTAGATCCAGATGCAGAAGCAGCTGAACCAGAAGTAATTGGTGCAACTGAAGAAGCAGAAGAAGAGTAATCTTCAAATAATTCTATTAAAAGACACGTTCTATACGTGTCTTTTTCTATCTAGACATTCACCAAATTACGTGAAGAAAGGGAGGATTCCATTGAAAAATCATATTGCTTTATTTGAACCGTTGATGCCTGCTAATACAGGGAACATCTCAAGAACATGTGCGGCAACTAATTCAACGCTCCATTTAATTCATCCACTAGGATTTTCAACCGATGATAAAATGTTGAAACGTGCTGGCTTAGATTATTGGCATAATGTTGATATTGTCGAGCATGATAATTTAGAGGCATTTCTTTCATACGTTGGTGAACGTAAACTGTATTTAATTACTAAATTTGCACCTCAAATTTATTCTGAGGCAGACTTGGCTCAAAATGAAAGTAATGAGCAATTCTTCCTATTCGGAAAAGAAACAACGGGTCTTCCTATTGAGTTGATGGAAGCGCATAAAAATGACAGTTTGCGAATCCCAATGAATGACGAACATGTACGGTCACTTAACTTATCAAACACAGCTAATATCGTTATATTTGAAGCTCTACGCCAACAACAATGGCAAGGGCTAGAGGCAATTCATCATTATGACGATACTGACAAAGCGAAAGACTTGAATTGGTAGGATTGCTTGACTTTATGGCGGGATAATTTATAATATGATTAAATGAGAAACGAATAGTATTTGAGATAACTGTTAAGAGAAGTGATGGTTGGTGAGAATCACTCAGTTTAATCAAAGAATCCACGTTTTATTCAGCCTACGAAAGCGCGATTAAGTAGTGCCGGCCTCACCGTTATTGAATTTAAGAGCAAGTAAACTTACTATTATTGGGTTTATTTGAACTTGGGTGGCACCGCGAATGAGAACCTTTCGTCCCATGAATTATTCAGGGACGGAAGGTTCTTTTTTATGGCTATTTTTAATAAAATTAAAATTTAATATCACAGGAGGAAATAATATGTTAGATCGTAAAATGTTAAGAGATGACTTTGATTTTGTCGCAGAAAAACTTGCAACCCGAGGTGTGGAACGTGAGGTATTAGAAAATTACCGCGACTTAGACGCACAAAGAAGAGAATTAATTGCTCAAACTGAAGAAGCGAAACAAACACGTAACGAAACTACTGAGAAAATTGCTCAATTAAAACGCAACAAAGAAAATGCGGATGAGCAAATCAAAGCAATGCAAGAAATCGGGAAAGAAATTAAAGCGATGGATGACAAGTTAGACGCGATTCAGACTGACTTAAATAATATTGAATTCACATTACCTAATATTCCACATGAAGATGTGCCAGTTGGTGAAGATGAAGACGATAATGTTGAAATCCGCCGTTGTGGAGAAATTTCAGAATTTGATTTTGAAGCATTAAATCATTGGGATATTGCTGAAAACTTAGGTATCTTAGACTTCGAACGTGGAGCAAAAGTTGCCGGTGCGCGTTTCGTATACTATGTAGGTCTAGGAGCTCGTTTAGAACGTGCTGTTTATAACTTTATGTTAGATACTCACGGGAAAAATGGCTACCGCGAAATGATCACACCTTATATGGTGAATGAAAAAGCAATGTTCGGAACTGGACAATTCCCTAAATTTAAAGAAGATGTATTTGAGTTAGAAGGGGACCGTAACTTAACTTTAATTCCAACGGCAGAAGTTCCATTAACGAACTACTATGCTGATGAAATTCTTTCATTAGATCAATTACCTGTACACTTTACAGCATTTTCACCATCATTTAGATCAGAAGCTGGAAGTGCTGGTCGTGATACGCGTGGATTAATCCGTATGCACCAATTCCATAAAGTTGAATTAGTTAAACTTGCTCGTCCGGATGAATCATATGCAGAATTAGAAAGCATGACTAAAGATGCTGAAGGTATCTTAGAAGCATTAAAAATTCCATACCGCACAATTGTCTTATCAACTGGAGATATGGGATTCGCTGCCGCTAAAACGTATGATATTGAAGCATGGATTCCAGCTCAAGATACTTACCGTGAAATCAGTTCTTGTTCAAATACAGAAGCTTTCCAAGCTCGCCGTGCAAAAATCCGTTACCGTAACGAATATGAAAAAGTAGAACATGTTCATACTTTAAACGGTTCAGGATTAGCAGTAGGCCGTACTGTTGTAGCAATCTTAGAAAACTACCAACAAGCAGATGGATCTGTGAAGATTCCTGAAGTACTTGTACCATACATGGGTGGCATTACAGAAATCACTAAAGAAAATGCTATGGGATAATTAAATTAAGTTAAATAACCGAAAACCATAACTAAGTCGTGTGCTAAGTTATAGTTTTCGGTTTTTTGTTTTGGGGTTTGGGTGGGATGGGGCGTCGTGAGCTGGCGCGACACTCCGTATTTCGATTTGCTGTCCATCGCGAGTCGGCACGACACTCCGCATTCGCATTTCCGGTCCGTCACGCCACCTCACGACGCCCCTTAAGAGCCCATTTTATAAAAAATAACCCAGCTAATTGCCATTAAGACAATCAACTGGGTTTATAAATTAAATATTAAAACTGGAACAGCGAGTAAAGTATAACGATTGCACCTAATACGATACGATATTTACCAAAGCCAGTAAAGTCATTACGTTTCAAGTAGTTCAGTAAGAATTTAATTGCAAATACTGAAACAATAAAAGCAACAAACATTCCGAATAATAAGTAAATCCATTCAACTGTTGTGAATGCGAAACCTAAGTCTAGTAGTTTAACTAAACTTGCACCAAACATAGCTGGGATACTTAAGAAGAATGAGAACTCAGTCGCAATGTGACGAGACGTTCCAACTAATAATCCACCGATAATCGTAGAACCTGAACGAGATGTTCCAGGAATGATAGACAATGCTTGGAAGATTCCGATTTTAAAAGCTGTCGCAAAAGATAATGAATTAAAATCAGTCACTGTAGCTGCATGTTTAGATTCACCGGTGCGTTCAATCCAAATAAAGATAATCCCGTACACAATCAGTGCAATAGCAACAACAATCGGATTATAGAAGTATTCATCCATATAATCTTTTAAAGCAAAGCCGAAGATTGCAACTGGTATGCTTGCGAAAGCCACTTTAAACCAAAGTACCCAAGTATCCTTACGCTCCACTGAAGTTTTCTTTGGTGAAAATGGGTTTAATTTATTAAAGTAAAGTAAAATTACTGCGAAAATTGAGCCTAATTGTACAAGTACTAAAAAGACCTCAACGAATTCTGAAGATAAATTCAAAGGAATTAAATCTTCTAAGATAATCATATGTCCCGTACTACTTATCGGTAGCCACTCTGTGATCCCTTGTACCACACTCAGGACAAATATTTTTATAAGTTCAATAATATCAATCATTTGATCCATGTTTCCTATCCTCTCTAGAAATTTATTCAATCCATTATAACGTAAATTCACTAAAAAAGTATAGTATCCATGATAAAATCGAATTTAAACGTTTTCGTCAAAGAAAAATAACAGCAAAAAAAGCCAAACTGAAATGGTTTGGCTTTGAATTCATTATTTTGTTAATTAAGCTGAGGCGATGCACACACACTCAGGTGCTAGTGTATTATTTTGAATAAATGTTAATTGACCTGTCTCAGCGTTACGGTCAAAGACAGAAATATGATCTGTATCTTGGTGAGCAACTAGAACAAATTTTTCAGTTTCATCAATATTGAAATCACGAGGGATTTCACCGTTCGTATCGATTTCTTGAATTTTCGTTAAAGCTCCACCATCTTCAGAAATTTCAAAGACTGTTAATACATTATGGAAACGAGTTGAAACATATAAGAAGCGGCCATCATTCGTAATACGAATTGCAGCGCCGGCAGATTTTTCAACATGTTCTTCAGGAATATTTAATTGCGTTTCAACGGCTGCCATTTTACCCTCAGCGTCTAATGATACAACGGTTGTTGTGTTTGCTAATTCACCGATGATGTATGCGTAGGGTTCTGTTGGATGTAATACTAAATGACGTGGACCCGTTCCAGGAGTTAATTTAATCTCGCTAGAAGGAGCTAAAGTACCGTCTTCAGCGATTTCATAAGTTGTAACGAAATCTGTCCCTAAATCACAAACAAATAATAAGTTTTGCGAATCATTGAAATCAGCATAGTGAACGTGAGACGAGTCTTGGTTTTCATGAACACTTGAACCAGAATGTTCAACGGTTTGAATCACATTTAACTCTTCACCGTCTAATTTGAATACATCAATCACTCCAGCATGGTAGTTAGATACATAAATAGTTTGACTACTTTCACGGTAACTCACGTGACAACCACTACCGTTATCACCAAAACCACTAGCAAATTTGTCCCAAGTACCTTGGTCGTTCTTTTTGAAAGATACGATTCCACCTTGGTCATTTTCTTTATGAATCGCAAAAAGCAAATCCTTAGCTTTAGATAAAGCCACAAAAGTAGGGCCGTTTAATTCGCTAATTAAACTTGGATCTGAAAAAGCGCCTTCTTTGGCATCGAATTCTACTTGATGAATTCCTTTATTGTCTCGTTTTGTATAGCCACCTAAAATAAATGTTTGAGTCATTTGATATCCTCCCAGTATATTAATACATAAAGTATAGCATAGATGAGTAAAATCATGAATGAATTAGATTCTTGAGTTTTTTTATTAGTAGTGTGTTAAAATATCATTATCTTAAGTCATTGGAGTGAATTTTATGACAGATAATAAACGGAACGAAAAGCGTAAAGAAAGTTGGTTTGTAAGTCAATTTCTGAACAACCAATTTGTAATTTTCTTATTCAATACACTGTTAATTTTATTAATTATTTTAATATTTACACGTGTCGCGTACTTATTTACCCCAATCGTCACTTTTGTAAATTTAGTGGCTTTTCCAATTGTTGCAGCGGGGATTTTATATTATTTATTTTCACCATTTGTTGCGCAATTAATCCAACGAGGCGTATCAAGAAATATTTCGATTTGGATTATTTTTATCATTATTATTGCATTAATTAGTTGGGGTATTTCCACATTAATTCCATTGCTAAGTGAGCAAGCGACGACATTCGTAGAGAATATACCTAATTATCAAGCATCTCTAATGGAAACGATCGAGTCTTTACCCATCGATCTCGAAAGTGGTTTTATTGACCCGAATATTACTGAATATTTTGCCAATATTGATTGGAATAGTATCACAGATCAGTTGAATACGATTATTACATCTACATTTGGCGGTTTAGGAAGTGTGATTGGAACGGTGGCACAATTGGTAACCGGGTTAATTACAATGCCAGTGTTACTATATTATTTATTGCTAGAAGGATATAAAATTCCGCAATATATTCTCTACCATGTGCCAGATAAATACCGACCAAAAGTAGGGCGGATTTTATTCAAGTCGAATCACCAAATCTCCCAGTATATTCGAGGTCAAATTTTAGTAGCACTCGTAGTCGGGATAATCTTTGCGATTGGTTACTCAATCATCGGTTTAGATTATGCAATATCACTTTCTGTGATTGCGGGTATATTTAATATTATTCCTTATTTGGGTTCTATTATGGCGGTTGTACCGGCATTAATTATCGGACTATTAATCTCGCCATACATGTTTATCAAAGTATTAATTGTAGTTGCTATCGAGCAATTGCTTGAAGGACGATTTGTATCGCCACAAATATTAGGAAACAATTTAAAAATACATCCAGTAACAATCCTATTAGTATTACTAGGTGCCGGACGCCTATTCGGCTTATCAGGAGTTATCTTAGGGGTTCCAGGCTATGCGGTTATTAAAGTAATTGTGACGGAGCTGTATAATACATTCCGAGAATCTTCAGGATTATTTGAAGAAGCATACGAAGTGGAAACATTACCACCTGAAGTCATCGCAAGTCCTGTAGAGGAAAAAGAATAAAAGTAAAAGGTTGAAGTATATGAACAAACACATTAACAAAATGAAATTTTATAAAAAAATAGGGCTCGTATTTATTGGAGTTCTGTTCCTTGTCGGTTGCGGCAAGATTGAAGAAACAATTGAAGAGGTTGTTTCTAGTCAAGAAGTAAGTCAAGTAGAATCAGATGTTACACCTTCAAGTGCGGAAAATGCTGAAAATGAAACAGCCATTGATGCGCGCTTTGTGCCAGAATTTAGTCAAGTGATTGCTGAATTTAGAAACAGTGATGTTTTAACACTAGCGGAAGAGTCTAACTTTAAAGTGAATGAAACATTCTCTCAAACACAGAATAATTTTCAATTAAGTGTCGAGAATATGGAAGTCTTTGAAGTTGACAGTGCCGATGAATCTGTAAGTAGCGAATTTAACTATGAAGACAATCCAGGTGCAGTTATCTTAATGGAAGTTGCTATAACAAACTTAACAGATGAAACGATTTATTACCCGATTGAAGGCTTAAGAATGAGTTATCAATCAGCAGATATGCAAATGCACCCATCATCCGCTTTATATCCAGCTCAAAGCGGGGATTTAACGAAAATACTCGAACAAAATAACGGCGAAATAAGACCAAGCATGACTGTTAACGGTTATCTTATTTATAGCCTTGGTCAGGATGAGTGGGAAGAAGCATCAGATTTAGGAAATGTTTACCTAACTGTTGTACCACCTCAGTCGGAACCAGATGCCATCTCAGGAGTGGGTGCAAGTTTACTAGGAGATGAACGCGTTCTTTACTTACCTTTAGACGAGGAGACTCAAGAGCAATTATCTGAGAATAATCAAATGATTCCAGATCGTTTATCATCAGAATGGTGGGGTCAAAAGACGATCTTAGCTCAAGATGAATTGAACGAAACGAGTGAAGATGACGATGTTTCAGTTGAGTTATTAAGAGCTGAAATCAGTGATTTTGAACCGAAAGATATTTATGAAGAAAATTTTCAAAACTTTAATTATGGTCAAATCATCGTATCTATTGAGTATGAAGTTACTAATAATAGCGATCATGAACTCCTTCCAGTAGATGGGGTTGCCACTTTACAAATTGGTGAAGATAGCTTGAATAGTGATTACGTCTTAATTAATGATTACAACGGTACGGTCATCAAACCAGGAGATAGTTATACAACAATTAAGACTTTTGCCTTAGATAAACTGAGATATCAAGAAGTTTGGCAAGGGGAACCCTTATATATCGCGATTAACACACCAGTGAAAAGTGATGATGAAGAAGAATTAGAAGAGGAAGCTGCAGAAGAAACAATTGAAGATAGCGACGATTTAATTTATTACTTTGATTTCACTTGGACACCTAATTTGGTTAATTACATCAATGAAGATTTAGATGTTGTAAGTGAAAGTGAATATCAAACGGATAATGAGTCACTTGATGAGAGTGACTCAGAAGAAGTTGAAGAGGAAGAGAGTTCAACTGATGAAGCGAGTGATGAATTAAATTAATCGAATGGGAGTTGGAATATGGGAGCAATCGTTAATGCAGTAGCCATCATTGTGTGTTCTTTGATTGGACTACAAATTCGTTCAGGTATCCCTGAGCGAGTACAAAAAAGTTTAATGCAAGCTGTTGGCTTGTGTGTTCTATCTATCGGAATTGCCGGTGCAATCCAAGGGAATAATACTATTGTTATGATTTTAAGTATTGTTCTTGGAACACTCATTGGCGAGTGGGTTGATATTGATCGCCGTGTTCTATTTGGCATTAATAAAGTAGAGAAGAAAATCGGTAAAGGTAGTGCCAAATACGGTGACCTTTCACACGGAATGGTCAGTGCCGCAATGATTTTCTGTATTGGATCAATGGCCATTGTCGGATCTTTAGAAAGTGGCCTCATTGGTGACAATACAACTCTTTATACGAAAAGTATCTTAGATGGTATTACATCGATTCTATTAGCATCATCTTTAGGTATTGGTGTTACCTTAGCATCAATTCCTGTTCTATTGATTCAAGGAAGTATTATTATTTTTGCTGGCTTACTAGAGCCTTGGCTACCCGCGGATGTCATCACAGAGATTATCTGTGTAGGTTCTGTATTATTAGTTGGCTTAGGCTTGAATATGATTGAAGTCACTCAATTCAAAATAATGAATTTTGTTCCAGCAATTATCTTACCTGTAATAATTATGTTATTTATTTAAGTAAATGTAGAAAAGAAAGGGCGTTATAAAATGTACAAATGGCAACTCGATGATTTATATGTAGGCTATGAGAGTGAAGAATTTAAATCGGATTGGGCAAAATTAAAGCAATTCGAAGAGGATTTTAACCAATTAACTTTAGAAGATAATTTAGAAGATATTAAAGCGGCTGTGAGATTTAAAGAAGACTTATTAATTACAGCAAGACGCATTGGATCATTCATTAGCCTAACATTATCAACAAATACAACTGATGAAACTTCGACTAATTATCGTGGTCAGTTTTCAAAAGTAATGTCACAACTGACTAAAAACCAAATTATCTTAGATCGTTTTTTAGGAAGTATTACAACCGATATTACTCAAGATAGTGAGTTATCAGACTATATATTTGCCTTTAATGAATTGAAAGAAGAAGCAAAGCATTTATTAGATGAAGATATTGAAGCAGTGATTTCAAAACTAGATAACTCAGGTGCAAGTGCTTGGTCAAACTTACATACATTCTTAACTTCTACAGTAGAAACTGACGTAGATGGAACAACATATACGTTAAGTGAAATTCGAAACTTAGCTTATGATGCAGACCAAGATGTACGTAAAAAAGCCTATGAAGCTGAATTAGCCATGTATGACAAAATTAAAGACCCCGTTGCTTTCTCATTAAATAATATTAAACAACAAGTTCTAACAACTTCATCATTACGTGGCTATGAGTCACCCATAGATGAAACGTTGCAACAATCACGCATGGACCGTAAAACATTAGACAGTTTAATGACAGCAATTCAAAAATACTTACCTGAATTCAGACGTTATTTAAAACAAAAAGCCACTTACTTAGGACATAAAAATGGCTTACCATTCTATGATTTATTCGCACCCATGGGTGAAGCAAGTCAACAATTCTCAGTTGAAGAATCTGGAGAATACTTAGTAAACCACTTTAGACCTTTCTCAGATAAGTTAGCTGATTTAGTGCAAGAATTTTACGATAAGAACTATGTGGATTTCATTCCAAGAAAAGGTAAACGAGGCGGGGCGTTCTGCTCAAACTTACCATTTATTGGTCAATCACGGATTGTGACAAACTTTGATGGGTCTCTATCTAGTGTCATTACAATGGCACATGAATTGGGCCATGCGTATCACGGTTCAATTATTCAAGCCCATAAACCATTGAATTGGTCATATTCAATGCCAGTTGCAGAAACAGCGTCTACATTTAACGAAACATTAATTATGAATGACTTGTTAAATAATACAGATGATGAAGTGGAGCAACTTGCTTTAATCGAATCATTATTACAAGATACGACTCAAATTATCGTTGATATTTATTCACGTTATTATTTTGAAACAAAATTAATTGAAGCAAAAGAAGATAAATTCTTATTCAGTCAACAACTGGAAGAGTTAATGAAAGAAGCTCAATTAGAAGCTTATGGCGACGGGTTAGACCCAGATTACTTACATCCATATATGTGGGTAAATAAAGGTCATTATTATTCAGCTGGTTTAAGTTTCTACAACTTCCCTTATGCATTTGGTGGTTTGTTCGCTAGAGGATTATACACAATCTATGAAGAGCAACCAGAAGGGTTCGTTGAACGCTATGATGAGTTATTGAAACTAACGACAGTCTCATCTGTTGAAGACACAGCAAAAGCGATGGATGTCGACGTCTCGGATGTTGCGTTCTGGGAGAAATCTTTAGACACGTTTGTTAACTACATCGATCAATTTGAAGAAATCACAAACAAATTAATGACAACAAAATAATTAAACACAAAAAATTATCCCTGACTTTTTCAATAAAAAATGAGTCAGGGATAATTTTTATTTATTTTGTATCGCTAAATCAACAATATGTCTTGCGAGCCATTCATTTCGAACGAGTAAGGGACCGTGGAAGTAAGAGCCGAAGGTGTTTTTGTAATGAACTCCTTCAGTTTGGTCCACACCGTTATTCCCGTTTCCTATTATAACACGCCCCAGAGGTTTTAACTCAGATCCTAGATGAGTGACGCCGTTGTGGTTTTCAAAGCCATAATAAGTTTGATCATTTTCTTCATCATAGATTTCAATATCACCTATAAAACGAGAATCAATTTGTCTCTCAGTATAATGAGGTAAGATATTCATACCCTCTAAACGATCACCAGCGGCATTAATGTAGTATTGACCAAGTAATTGAAAGCCACCACAAATGGTTAACATAACACCGTCGTTCTCGATGAACGATGCAATTTCATCGCGGATGCGAGGTAAATCTTGCGAGACAATCTTTTGTTCATAATCTTGCCCACCACCGAAGAAAAGCAAATCAAAATCTTCAGCTAGAAAGTCATCACCTAGACTGACAATCGTTGTTTCAACCTGATAACCTGCTTCTTTAGCGTAATGCTGAAGCATTAGTAAGTTTCCATTATCGCCATATGTATTCATTAAGTTGCCATATAGATGACCAATTCGAATATTTTTCATAAAGGGCACTCTTTTCTTTAAGTTATTTTGTTATATAGCCTGCTTGAATTAATTCTTTTCGTAAATCCAGCATGGCTGTATAAGTTGCGAAGATATGGACACTGTCTGTCTTCGCTTCGCGAGTCGCTTGAACCACTTCTTCTACAGAATTGAGTTCTTGAATGTCACCATCGAATAACTCTGCTACTTCTAAGCGTTTCGTCATATCTTCTTTACGCATTCCTGCAGTGTAGACAGATTGAATATTGAAATCAGACATCTTCTCGAAGTCTCCGTCCCAAATCCAACTCACATCTGTTCCATCAGCGTATTGATTGTTTAAAATCGCAATAAACGTCGATGGGTCTTTATCCAGGCCAACTAAGTCAATCACTTGATTTAAGCCGACGGGGTTCTTAACTAAATTAATTAACACTTGCTTGCCTTCAATATCTAAAATCTCTTGACGGCCAAAGACACGTTCTGCTTTCTCAAAGCCATCGTGAATTTGTTCAGGAGATAAATCAAAGAAGCGACCTAAACTATAAGCAGCTAAGGCATTGTAGATATTATACATTCCAGCGACTGGAATTTGGAATTGATAATCATTAATTGTAAAAGTTGAGTCTGTAATGTTCAAATCATCTAAACTCGTCACTTTATAGTCCAACTCAGGGCGTTTAAAGTCACAATTTTCACAATAGAATTTACCTTGGTTCGCATAAGTTAACGTGTGGTATTTTAACACGTGGTCACACTTAGGACATAAGATACCATCAGTGTTATGATGCGGAACGACATTGCCATCCATTTGATCTTCAAAACCAAAGTAAAGACGAGGGTTTGGTAAATCAATGGAATTTAAGATCGGCGAGTCTGCATTAGAAATCACTGTCGCTTCAGGCACTTCTTTTGCTGCATCAGCCATTAATTTATAAATTGTATATATTTCACCGTAACGGTCCATTTGATCACGAAAGACGTTCGTGTGAACAAATACTTTCGGCTGCACGTATTTGACAACGTGTTTTAGGGAACCTTCATCAACTTCAAGCACAGCAATGCCTTTTTTATTTTTCTCAAGGCGAGGGGCAGCTAGAAAAGTACTGACAATCCCTTGCTGCATATTTGAACCTGTCGGGTTAGTTAAGACGTGAGGGTAAGCTTCATTCAAAGCGTAGACACTTAACGCAGTCGTTAAGGTTTTACCATTCGTTCCAGTGATGATAGCAACATCATAGTTTTCACCTAATGTAGTT
This sequence comes from Ruoffia tabacinasalis, assembly GCF_042652985.1. Classification (NCBI taxonomy): domain Bacteria; kingdom Bacillati; phylum Bacillota; class Bacilli; order Lactobacillales; family Aerococcaceae; genus Ruoffia; species Ruoffia tabacinasalis. The sequence continues at coordinate 24,171 of NZ_JBHSHQ010000049.1, forward strand.
AGTATATCAGGGTCAATCGTTAAGGCTAGTTTACCGGGCAAACTACTTCCGCCACCAGTAAATTTTGTAAGAGCCCAACGAGATAGGCGGCCAACGTGAGTGGCAATATTACTTCTAAAGCTCATTCATAATTCTCCTTTGGTGAGTAAGATTACTCTTTTAACATTAGTATTTTAGCAATCATCCGTCTTAAAATAAAGTATTATATTTCCATAAAGTCATTCCAAAATACACTTTTACCATAATTGTAATCAAAGTCGAATGCAGGTATGATATTCTTAGTTAGGAATATATAGAGTATACCCTAAAATCACTTAAGATATTTTTATGATAATATTTCATCCAAGCAATTGACTAAGATGCTTGAGTATTTTATTATTAATAGTTGAGAGTAGAAAAGAAGGAGTTAGATCATGGCGAAACTGTACTTCAAATTCGGTGCAATGAATAGTGGGAAATCAATTGAAATCGTAAAGGTTGCACATAACTACGAAGAGCAAAATAAACCGGTTAAAATTTTTACGAGTGCTGTCGATACACGTACAAAAGTAGGCTTAGTTGCAAGTCGTACAGGATTAGAACGTGAAGCAACTCCGATTACGGATGACATGGATTTATTTGAAGAGATTGCTGCAATTGATACGGAGTTATATTGTATCTTAATCGACGAAGCGCAATTCTTAAAGAAACATCATATATTAGAACTTGCTCGTGTTGTAGATCAACTAAACATACCAGTCATGGCTTTTGGATTAAAAAACGATTTCTCAAACGAGCTATTTGAAGGTTCAAAATACCTTCTAATCTATGCTGACAAGATTGAAGAACTCAAGACAATTTGTTGGTATTGTCACCGTAAAGCAACAATGAACTTAAGAATTAATGACGGAGAACCGGTATATACAGGGGAACAAATCCAAATAGGTGGAAATGAATCCTACTTACCAGTCTGCCGAAGCTGCTATCACAATCCAGGCGGCGTAAACAAGTTAAAAGAAATGGGGAAAAATAATGTTTGAACAACTAGATTCGTTAATTTTTCGCTATGACGAAGTCAATGAATTACTAAGTGACCCAAGTGTGATTAGTGATACAAATCGTCTACGAGAATTAACAATTGAAGAAAGTGATTTAAGACCCAAAGTCGAAAAAATCAAACGCTATAAACAAGTTAATGAAGAAATCGGTGAAACAGAAGAAATTCTATCTGAGAACACCGACGATGAAATGGCTGAGTTAGCGAAAGAAGAATTATCATCATTAAAATCTGAGCGTGAAGAATTAGAAAGCCAAATTAAAATTATGATGATTCCTGAAGATCCAAATGATAAAAAGAATATCATTATGGGAATTCGTGGAGCAGCCGGTGGAGACGAAGCACAATTATTCGCTGGAGATTTATTAGATATGTATACACATTACGCTACTAACCAAGGTTGGAAAGTAGAAGTCATTGATGCAAACATTACGGGTATCGGTGGTTATAAAGAAGTAACCTTAATGATTTCAGGCGACAAAGTGTATTCAAAACTTAAATATGAAAACGGTGCTCACCGTGTTCAACGAGTTCCTGAGACTGAATCTCAAGGACGTGTACATACTTCAACGGCAACTGTAATCGTTATGCCAGAAGCGGAAGAAATCGATTTCGATATCGATGACAATGATATCCGTGTCGACATCTACCACGCGAGTGGAGCGGGTGGACAGCACGTTAACAAGACAGCTTCAGCTGTACGTTTAACACATATTCCAACGAATACAGTTGTTGCGATGCAAGATGAGCGTTCACAATTGAAAAACCGTGAAAAAGCAATGAAAATCTTACGTGCACGTGTGTTCGATAAAGTGCAAGAAGAACAACAATCTGAGATTGATGCAGATCGTAAATTAAAAATCGGAACAGGGGACCGCTCTGAAAGAATCCGTACATATAACTTCCCACAAAGCCGAGTGACTGATCACCGAATTGGACTAACAATTCAACAGTTAGACGCAATCTTAAGTGGTAATTTAGATGACATAATTGATGCATTAATTGTCTACGACCAAACTCAACTATTGGAGGAGTTAAATGGTCCAAACAGTTAATCTAACATTAGGTGAAGCTTTGAATAAAGCTTCACTTTTTTTAAAAGCTTCGGGGTTAGATGAGCATTTAGCAAGAACGTATTGGATGATGACTTTTGAACAAACATTAACAGATGTTGTACTAGGTTTGAATAAACCAGTCAAAGAAGAAATGTATACACACTATATGCGCATACTTGAACAAATCGTTGAAGGAAAACCCATTCAATATCTACTCGGCCATGCTTACTTTATGGAAGAGAAATTTAAAGTGACAGAACACACACTTATCCCAAGAGAGGATACGGCGGGTATTGTCACTTTATCTAATAACATTTTAGAAAACAAAGTGGATGCTAAAGTATTAGATATTGGAACGGGTACGGGAATTTTAGCTATAATGATTGCGAAGTTAAATACTAAGCAACACGTATTTGCTTCAGATATTTCACCTGAAGCACTCAAAGTCGCTAAAGAGAATGCATTAAATCACCAAGTTAATGTGGAGTTTATCGAAAGTAATTTATTTGAACACATTCCACAACAAAGCTTTGATCTTATCGTATCCAACCCACCTTATATTAGTGAAGATGAGTTGGATTTAATGGATGACAGCGTGAAGAAGTTTGAACCGCCATTAGCCTTATTCGCAGAAGATAATGGATTGGCGATATACAAACAGCTCGCTAAACAAATACAATCATATGTAAAGAAAACGAGCATGATCATTGTGGAAATTGGTTTCCAACAAGGAGAAGCAGTTAAAACTATCTTCTCTGAGACCTTTCCAAATTCCACTATTGAAATTATCCTAGATTTAAATGGGAAAAATCGTTACGTACAAATTGAATTGTAAAGTAGGTATATAGAATGAATAATGAAAAACTAAACAAAACTAAAATATTTGGGCGTGAAGAGTTGCGTGAAGCCGCGGATTCTTTAAAGCAAGGAGAATTAGTTGCCTTTCCAACTGAAACCGTCTTTGGCTTAGGTGCGATTGCGAACAACAATCAAGCTGTCAAACAAGTATTTAAAACTAAAGGACGACCTTCGGATAATCCTTTAATCGTGCATGTTCACAATATCAATTCAGTTTATGATTATGTTGAAGAAGTGAACGATGTGGCTTTGAAATTAATGGAAACTTTTTGGCCAGGACCTTTAACAATTATCTTTCCAGTGAAGAAAGGTATATTTGCTGAAAGTGTGACACCGAATCAAAAGACTGTGGGCATTCGCATGCCCAATCAATTGGAAGCTTTGCTTTTAATTGAGATGGTTGGCTTTCCTTTAGTAGGCCCAAGTGCAAATTTATCTGGTAAACCGAGTCCAACGTCCATTGAGCATGTTATTCATGATTTCGATGGAAAGATTGCGGGCGTCGTGAATAATTATTCTGAGTTCACACAAGTCGGTGTTGAGTCAACGGTAGTTTGGCCAACAGCAGAACGCATCGAGATATTAAGACCTGGTGCTATTACTCAAGCGATGTTAGCCAATGCAACAGGCATTGAAGTGTTAGAGAAATCGAGCGAGGAACAAATGAAAGATACTACAATTGCCAGTCCAGGTGTGAAGTATACGCATTATAGTCCGAGTCAACCTGTTAAGATGATTGATCCTTCTCATTCGCTTGAAGATTGGAAAGACTTTATTAATGAAACAGATTTAAAGATTGGAATCTTGGCACAGGAACATATTATTTCTGAATTACAGACAAATAGTATTGGCTTCAGTTACTATTCATTAGGGAGCAATGAAGAGCTTGAACAAGCAACTCAACGCCTATTTGCAGGCTTACGTTTCCTTGAAAGTAGTGACTGTGATGTGATTTTTGCGCAGGCATTTGAAGAGACTGATGAAACACATGCATATTTAAACCGTCTTTCTAAAGCATCGTCGAGTATGATATAATATGAAAAAATAACCTGGAGGTGTCACTATGACATTTACTGATGATACATTTGTATTTGAACAGATTAAGAACGAGCAACTACGTCAACAAAATGGGATTGAATTAATTGCGTCTGAGAATTTCGTTTCACCAAGTGTTTTAAAGGCTCAAGGGAGCATTTTGACTAACAAATATGCTGAAGGGTATCCTGGTAGGCGATATTATGGCGGTTGCGAATTTGTTGATAAAATTGAACAAATTGCGATTGATCGAGCAAAAGAATTATTTAATGCCGAGTATGCAAACGTGCAACCACATTCTGGTTCTAGTGCAAACTTAGCTGTTTATCGTGCCTTTTTAGAACCAGGCGATAAAGTTTTAGGTATGGACTTATCTCAAGGTGGTCATCTAACTCATGGCTCACCAGTCAACTTTAGTGGACAGTCTTATGAGATGTATAGTTATGGTGTTGATCCGACGACAGAATTCATTGATTACGATAAACTTGAAGAAATTGCTACAGAAGTCCAACCCAAAATGTTGATTGCTGGTGCAAGTGCTTATTCGCGTGAAATCGATTTTGAACGCATCGGTGACATCGCTAAAAAAGTGGGAGCGATCTACTTTGTAGATATGGCTCATATTGCTGGTTTAGTAGCGGTTGGAGAGCATCCAGATCCTATTCCTTATGCGGATGTTGTAACGACAACAACACATAAGACACTTCGAGGACCTCGTGGTGGGATGATTCTTGCGAAAGAAGAGCATGCGAAGAAATTAAACAAAGCGATATTTCCAGGTATTCAAGGCGGGCCATTGGAGCATGTCATTGCTGCCAAAGCTGTTGCGCTTCATGAAGCATTGCAACCAGCCTTTAAAGATTATATTAAGCAAGTAAAACTCAATGCAAAAGCAATGTCACGAATATTTGATCTAAGTCCACTAAGAATTATTTCAGGCGGCACAGACAATCACTTATTCTTAATTGACGTGACTCCACTTGGTATCACAGGTAAATGGGCACAAGAGCGTTTAGATGCAGTAGGTATCACTGTAAATAAAAACTCAATTCCATTTGATAAAGAATCATTTGTTCAAACAAGTGGTATTCGAATTGGAACAGCTGCAATTACTACACGTGGATTGAAAGAATCAGATGTAGAATTAGTAGCGGATTTTATCCTTGATGCTTTATCAGCAGAAGAGGACGAAATGTCAGAAATTAAAGACAAGGTCTATGAACTAATGAAAGACCGACCATTATTTAAATAATAAATTATCTTAGGAGGAATAAAATGGCAAAATTTGAGGTAGTAAATCATCCATTAATTCAACATAAACTAACAATTATTAGAGATAAAGATTGTTCAACAAAGGTATTTCGTGAAGTAACAAATGAAATTGGTATGTTGATGGCTTATGAAATTACGAGAGATCTTCCTTTAGAAGACATTGAAATCGAAACACCCATTATGAAAACAACTCAAAAACAAATTGCAGGTAAAAAATTAGCAATTGTACCAATCTTACGTGCAGGTTTAGGTATGGTAGACGGTATCATGGACATGATTCCAGCAGCTCGTGTTGGACATATCGGAATGTACCGTGACCCAGATACGTTAGAAGCGATTGAATATTTTGCTAAATTCCCACAAGATATCGACGAGCGTCGTGTGTTCGTTGTTGATCCAATGCTTGCGACAGGAGTTTCTGCAATCACTGCACTTAACCAATTAACAACAAAATATAATGTAAAAGAAGAAAACATTACATTTGTTTGTTTAGTAGCAGCACCAGAAGGAATTAAAGCTTTACAAGAAGCACATCCAAATGTAGATATCTACACTGCGGCTTTAGATGAGAAACTAAACGAACATGGTTACATCATCCCAGGTCTAGGAGATGCTGGAGATAGAATTTTCGGAACAAAATAATTAATTTAAGACTCGTTTAAAAAACGAATATGCTATTCATGATGACTGGACACAGACGAAGTTTAGAAATTTACTAGAATATAAAATATATTCATAGTATAATAAACGGCTGAAACGGTAAGTGTACTTTGTACCCCATCGTAATAGTTATATTCGTTTTTTAATGTCTACAAACAACGATTGACTCACTATATCTAAAATATCAATTTGAAGGAGCAATAATATGGACCAAAGGCAATTTTTCTCAGGCTTTTATAAGCATTCGATTTCCAAACGGATAGAATTAATCGAATCATGGCTGGATGCTTCAATCGATTCAGCGAGCACCGTGTTGCCGGAAGCCTATGCGAATCAAATGATAGAAAATTATTTGTTTAATTATCATTTACCTCTTGGAGTAGCAGTTAATCTTAAAGTGAATAATGCTGAGTATGTAGTACCGATGGCAATAGAGGAACCATCGGTGATTGCAGCGGCAAGTTTCGGTGCTAAATTACTAGGCAATATTCAGGCAGAAACAAAAGAGCGCTTGTTAATTGGTCAAATTATTATGACAGTTCAACAACCCTTTATTGAAATTCAACAAATCATTAAAGAAAATAAGGCAAAGCTACTCAACATTGCATCTCAAGCAAGTGCATCCATGGTCAGACGTGGCGGTGGACCAAAAGATATTTGGGTTGAAGAGAAAGAGCATCCAAATCGTAATTATGTTAGTGTTTATTTATCACTTGATCCTTGTGATGCTATGGGGGCTAATGTGATTAATACCGTCTTAGAAGCACTTTCTCCAACGATGGAATCCATCATTGAAGGTGAAGTCTTAATGAGTATATTATCCAATTACCAACCTCAAGCTGTGACCATAGCTACAGCCAAAGTGCCATTTGCTCATTTAAGTAAAGATAAAGAGGAAGCCAAAAGTTTAGCAGAGCGTCTTGAGATGGCTTCAGACTATGCTTGGCTAGATCCTTACCGTGCCACAACACATAATAAAGGGATTATGAATGGAATTGACGCCGTGGTTATTGCAACAGGTAATGATTGGAGAGCGATCGAAGCCGGCGCCCATGCTTATGCCGTCAAGGATGGCCAATACCGCTCACTGACAAAGTGGCAAGTAAACTATGAAGATGAATCATTAGAAGGTAGCATTGAGATACCGTTACAAGTTGCTACCGTTGGTGGTACTTTATCGTCACATCCAACCGCAAAACTTGCCCTAAAAATGCTCAATATCACCTCAGCCAAAGATTTATCAAATATCATTGCATCTGTTGGCCTCATACAAAACTTTGCTGCTATGCGCGCGCTAGTGAGTGAAGGCATCCAAAAGGGACATATGCGTATGCAAGCACGTGCTTTAGCCATGCAAGTTGGAGCAACAATTGAAGAAATACCGGCTGTTGTGACTCAGCTAAATGAAGCAGCGCAAATGAACCGGGATACAGCGAGAAGAATTTTAGAAGAAATAAGGAAATAGAGATAGAAAAGGAGTGGATTCAAATCGTAAAGGTAGGAATCGATCAAATTACATTTCACGTACCAAATCATTACGTTGATATGGTTGAATTAGCAAAAGCTAGAGATATTGACCCAAATAAATTCTTAATTGGTATTGGCCAAGAGAAGATGGCCGTACCGACCATTGAAGAAGATATTGTTGCTATGGCAGCAAATGCAGCCAACAGAATTGTAACTGAAGAAGATAAAGAATTAATTGATCAAGTCATCTTCGCTACAGAATCAGGTTTTGATTTCTCAAAATCAGCTGCAACTTACATTCACCAAATGCTAGGTATTCAACCATTTGCTAAAGCATACGAAGTGAAACATGCTTGTTACGGTGGAACAGCAGCGCTTATATCTGCATTTAATTACGTAAAGCTGAATCCAGAGCGAAAAGTTTTAGTGATTATGTCAGATATCTCACGCTATGGACTTAACTCAGGTGGGGAAGCGACTCAGGGTGCAGGTGCAATTGCTATGTTAGTAACAGCAAATCCTCGCATCTTAGCATTAGATAGCGAAACGCTCAGTCTAACAGATAATCAGTTCGACTTCTGGCGTCCATCTTACGCAGAAGTGCCATATGTACAAGGAAAATACTCAACAGAACTTTATATTGAAATGTTTAATACGATAATTGAAGAGTATGCAAAGCGTTACCCTGAACGCTTAAGTGAATTACAAGCTATCTCTTTCCACTTACCATTCACAAAGATGGGACGTAAATGTCTGCAGTCTTTAGAGAATAAAGAAGAAACGAATCTTGATTCAGAGCTAGTTGAAAGATGGTTTAGTCATTACGAAGACTCAACATTCATTGGCCGCCAAGTTGGGAATGTTTATACTGGATCATTATACTTAAGCCTAATTTCCTTACTAAACTTTGATGAGAATCTTGAAGAAGGACAGAGAATAGGGATGTTTAGTTACGGATCTGGTGCTGTTGCAGAATTATTCACAGGAGTCCTTCAACCAGGCTTCAAAGACCATATTTCTAAAGAAGGTACGTTATTGCACTTGAATCGACGTGAAAAATTAGATATCAGTGCTTATGAAGAGAATTTCGAACAAACACTCTCTAATGAAGATGGTGTCATCGAAGTCGTAAAAGATAAAGAAACACTTCATCCAGGATTCTACTTAGATCGCATTGACGATCACCGTAGATACTATAATGAAATAACAACAAAATAATCTAAGATTAAACTAGAACAATTCATCATTTGTTCTAGTTTTTTTTATAAAATAATATTATTAACTAGCCAAGAATATGATAACGTATTCAAAATAAAAATTAATATACTAAGATTTGCTTGTTAATAAATTTTATTGTTAAAGAAAGTTAAGAATTACTTAAATTTGATAAAATGGCGAAATTGTAATATTTGTAAAAGGGATTGGTGTAAACTTATAAGAGCAATGTTTGAATTATTACACTTGTCTTTTTTAAGATTTAATTTTGACAAGTCGCAAATTAGGATAAAATAAATCAGTTTAATTAAATTTGAATTTATGCTATGATAATTTCGAACTAGAAAGGTGGCGTAGTATGGCGATTTTTAATGGTATGGCAGTACTTGTTGTCCGTTTTACGTTTATCCTATTGAGTTATATGGTCTTTAAAGATATTAATTGGCGTCAGTTTTTTACTGAACGCAAATATTACATGGCACAGTACGCGTGTATATTAGTTAGTATTGCAGTTGGACATGTAGCAGGTTCGTTCGTACTGACGATCATTGAGGTACTTCAAAATATATTTTTGAGTAGCTTTCTATAAATATTATATTTTTTGTCGTAAGCTCCAATGCGACAAAATACTTAAAGGGGATTATTTTAAAATGCAAGAAATTATTGTTCAAGGTGGAAATCGCCTAGAAGGTACGGTAAAGGTTGAGGGAGCAAAAAATGCCGTTTTACCTATTTTAGCAGCATCAATTTTGGCAGAAACTGGTGTGACTGAACTAACGAATGTACCTATTTTATCTGATGTTTTTACAATTAATGAATTATTAACGAATATTCAAGTAGAAAATTCATTTAACGAAGAAGCGAACGAAATGAAAATTGACGCGACAGGTGAAGTTAAAACAATCGCTGACTATGATTTCGTAAGCAAAATGAGAGCATCAATCGTAGTAATGGGTCCATTATTAGCTCGTTTTGGTCATGCAAAAGTAGCTATGCCTGGTGGATGTGCAATTGGGACTAGACCCATTGACTTACACTTAAAAGGCTTTGAAGCACTTGGTGCTGAGATTAACAGCCAAGCAGGTTACGTAGAAGCAACAGCGTCTAAATTAAAAGGAGCAAGAATCTATTTAGATTTCCCAAGTGTGGGTGCGACTGAGAATATTATGATGGCTGCAGTCTTAGCAGAAGGTGAAACAATCATCGAAAACGTAGCTCGTGAACCAGAAATCGTTGATTTAGCTAATTTCCTTAACAAAATGGGTGCTAAAATTGTCGGTGCAGGAACAGAAATGATTAAAATTAAAGGTGTTGAATCACTTCACGGTGTGAAACACTCTGTTATTCCTGACCGTATTGAAGCAGGAACATTCATTGTTGCAGCCGCTGTAACACAAGGGGACGTTTTTGTTGAAGGTGCAATTCGCGATCATAACAAACCATTAATCAGTAAATTAACTGAGATGGGTGTTGAATTCGAAGAATACACAACTGGAATCCGTGTTAAAGGTCCAAAAACCTTAAAAGCAACAGATGTTAAGACACTTCCTTATCCAGGTTTCCCAACAGATATGCAAGCGCAAATGTCAATTGCACAATTGTTGGCTGGCGGAAGCAGTGCTCTAACAGAGACAGTCTTCGAAAATCGCTTTATGCATTTTGAAGAGTTACGTCGTATGAGTGCTAAATTTACAATTGAGCGTCAGACTGCGATTATGTATGGACCAACTGAATTCAGTGGTGCAAGCGTAAAAGCAACTGATTTAAGAGCTGCAGCCGCATTAATTATTGCTGGTTTGGTAGCGAAAGGATTAACTCGCGTTTCAGAATTAAAAAACTTAGACCGTGGATATTATAAATTCCATGAGAAATTAGCTAACTTAGGTGCTAATATTGAACGTGTGGAAATTCAACCAATTGTTTCTGAATCTAATAAAACTAAAGTACTCGCTTAAAGTACAGAAAATAGATGGGTGAAAATACATGAGCAGAGATATCGGAATTGACTTAGGTACTGCGAATGTTTTGATTCATCTTAAAGGTCGAGGGGTCATATTAAATGAACCTTCAGTCGTTGCTTTAGATAAGCAAACTCAAGAAGTCATCGCTATTGGTAATGAAGCGTATGAAATGATTGGTAGAACAGCAGATTCGATTGAAATCATTAAACCTTTAAAAGGTGGCGTGATTGCAGATTACGATATCGCTGAAGCACTCCTTGTACTTTTCTTTCAAAAGATTCACTCACAAAGATGGTTTACAAAACCTAATGTACTTATTTGTAGACCGTCGAATATTAGTGAGATTGAACAAACGGCACTTGTTGAAGCGATTGAAAAAGCAGGTGGCGGCAAGATTTTTATGGAAGAAGAGCCCAAAGTGGCAGGAGTTGGCGCTGGAATTGATTTACTAGATCCTTCTGGGAATATGGTTATTGATATCGGCGGTGGGACTTCTGATATTGCAATAATTTCAGGTGGTGAAATTATTCAAAGTACATCATTAAAGATTGCTGGGGATGATTTTGACGCTAATATTATTCAATACTTCAAAGATAAATACAAACTGCTCATTGGTGAACGTTCTGCGGAGCAAATTAAGATAGAATTAGCTTCAGCAGTGTTCTTTGAGAATCAAGCTCAATTAGAGACTAAGACATTAAAAGGCCGAGACTTAGTTTCCGGACTACCAAAATCAATTAATGTCACATCGAACCAAATATATGAAGCAATTCATGAACAATTAGCTATGATAGCTAGAGCAGCTAAAGAACTGCTTGAAGACACACAACCTGAAATTGCGTCTGATATTATGGAAAAAGGGATACTACTTACAGGCGGGGGAGCATTAATCGGTTCTATTGACGTTTTTCTATCCGAGTATTTAAATGTCTCTGCCATTCGTGCCAATCAACCTATGAGTTGTGTAGCGATAGGGACGGGTATTATGCTAGATTTAATTCAATCTGGTAAATTACAACGGACAAATCTATCTTGGCAACAAAAAGTTGCGCGCTATTTCTCAAGATTGAAACGCCGTCTCATTGGATAAACTAACGATAGGGGATCGAAATATGTCAGATAAATATATTGAAGACAATGTTTTATTAACCGTCTTAAAAACACTTGGTAAAATAATATTATTTTTATTATTTATCGCTTTGTTTTTCGTTCTTGGTTTATTTATTGGATATTCCATTATAGGTGACGGAAATTACTGGGAAGTGTTAAATCAAGATACATGGCAACATATTCTTGACTTTATAAGATGACAGAATATTACAAATAAACAAATGAATTGATCGAATGATAAATCAAAGGGATTTTACACGCTATGTCAAATATGTGTAAAAGTTAGCTCATGATTTTTCATTCGATTTTTTTTATTTTAAAAGATTTGGTGTATCCTTCTAGAAATGATTTAAGTTACTGGTTAAATTGTGTATAATTAAGAGACTGAGAAATAAAGCAAATGAAGCTGAAAGTGGAGGTGTTTTAATGACAAATGACTTTGTGTTTTCGGAATTACTTTTATATATTGTTCCTGTAGTTATTATTTTTGTTGTTCAAAAGTATTTGAAATCATATTTGAAGTTTTTTGATAAGTATCCGTTGAATTTAGCTATTTTGTTATTACCACTGTGGTTGACATTAATTCATCTTTTTTCAAAATTAATCTTTGGCTTTAGTCTGATCCCATTCATACTTTTTATTACGGCATTTGCCTTAGGATTGCAGCTGTATGATTATATCAGACGCATTGATATGTTTACTTTTCAAGAATACTATATGCCTGCTAGTCAGTTAATATCCAAAATGTTTTCAGCTTTCTTAGTTGGTTTAGTCATTTTAAGAGTATATACATACTTTTAGTGGGAAAATCCCCCACTAATCTTCCACTCGCCCCCACTTTTAACAAAGGTTGATAATAAGCTATTTAGAGTCGTTACTCGAAAGAGTTTCGGCTCTTTTTTTGTTTAAATTTGGTAAATAGTGGTACGAAGTGGAGGGATGTGGTAGAATGAAATTAACTAAAATGGAGGAGGTGTAATCGTCGTGCTGATTGGTGAATATCAACATAATATTGACGTAAAAGGGCGACTGATTATGCCATCGAAATTCCGTCCAGATTTAGGTCATAACTTTATTATTACTCGTGGTTTAGACGGATGTTTATTCGGCTATCCACTCGAAAATTGGGAAACTATTGAAGAGAAATTACAACAATTACCTTTAGCAAGAAAAGATGCACGTAAATTTACTCGTTTCTTTTACTCAGCTGCCACTGAAGTAGAAGTAGATAAGCAAGGGCGAATAAATTTACCAAAAACACTTATAGACTTCGCTAAAATCGATAAGAGCTGTCGTGTGATCGGCGTATCAGATCGTATCGAGATTTGGAGTAGCGAACGTTGGGAAGAATTTGCAGATAGCATCGAAGAAGATTTTGAAGATATCGCAGAAGACATGATTGATTTTGGATTTTAGAAACGGGGGGATTATGAATGTCATTTGAACATGAGACGGTTCTATTGCATGAAACAATTGATATGCTAGAGATTAATCCGAATGGAACTTATGTAGATTGCACCTTGGGGGGAGCAGGTCACGCTAAGTATTTATTATCTCAATTATCAGAACGCGGACATTTATATGCCTTTGACCAGGATATGACAGCCATTGACAATGCAAAAGTTGTATTAGCAGAAGAGATAGAAGCAGGTAAAGTAACTTTTATTCATCGTAATTTTAGAGAAATCGAACAAGGTTTAGCAGAACATAATGTTAAATATGTTGACGGTATTTATTATGACTTAGGGGTTTCATCTCCACAATTAGATATTGCTGAACGTGGTTTTAGTTACCATCAAGAAGCACGTTTAGATATGAGAATGGATCAAACTCAAGAACTTAGTGCATACGAAGTTGTGAATGAGTGGGATTTCAATGATTTAATAAGAATTATTAGTCGTTATGGGGAAGAGAAGTTTGCGAAGCGAATTACTCGAGCCATTGAATCAGAAAGAGAAAAAGCACCGATTGAAACGACAACACAATTAAGTGAGATTGTGAAGTTAGCAATACCGGCTGCAACTAGAAGAACGGGTGGACATCCTGCTAAACGAACTTTCCAGGCAATTCGTATCGCTGTGAATGATGAATTAGGCGCACTGGAGGAATCACTGGAAGCAGGGTTGAAATTATTAAAAGTTGGTGGACGTATGAGTGTTATCTCATTCCACTCTTTAGAAGACCGTTTAGTCAAACAGTTATATAGAGAGAAATCAACGCCACCAGAAACACCACCTAATTTACCAGTACTGCCAGCAGAGCACCAACCGGAATATAAATTTATTAACCGAAAACCAGTTACTGCTGATTCTGAAGAATTAGAACATAATAATCGCGCTCGAAGTGCAAAACTTAGAGTGATCGAACGTACGACAATTAAAGAATAGATTTAAAGGATTTAGGAGGCATCGGATGTCAGAACTATTAGAAAAGACAAATTATAATGAAGAGCAATATTTTGAACGTAAATTGGGGAATCATTATGATAATCATCAACCTGTTGCCTCGCCAAACTATAGTGTGCCAGCAAGTGATCAACCATATGAAGAACAAGAAAGTAATGTTTCCAAAAAGAAAAGAAAACTATCTAAATTTGAAACAATTTGGTTATCTCTTTGTAGTATAATAGCCGTTGGAGCGATCATCGCTAGTTTCTTTATTAGAGTGGATATTATTGAACAACAACGTTCAATCAATAATTTAGAAGATTCTATTACAGAATACCGTTCTAATACTGATATTTTAAATAGTCAAATTACTGACCAATTCAATTATCAACAAATTAAAGAAGCAGCGGATAGCAACAATATGACTATTGAGAAAGACAGAGTAAGGACTGTTGAGAGATGAGCGAAAAACAAAGCAATCATTCTAATTTAAATATATTATTATTAATAGGCGTCGCAGCTATAACATTTATTTTGTTAGGTGCACGCTTCTTTCAATTAAACGTAACTCAGTCTTCGCATGGTGAGGATTTAGTAGAATATATCGAAGATTCACAAGACCCAAGAAGTAGTATCATCGAAGCAAAACGTGGCACGATTTATGACATTCAAGGTCAGCCGATTGCGATTGATACTACTTCTTATTCCATGTATGCAGTATTGCAAGGGGGCAATGGTTACGACGCAGTTGAAGACAGAGATCACACTGCTAAAGTATTAAGTAATTATATTGATATGACCCGTGATGAGGTCTTGGATATACTATTAAACTATGAGGCGATTCAAGTTGAATTTGGTACAGCGGGTAGTAATATAAGTCAAGAAACTCGCGATGCCATTGAAGAAGATAATTTACCAGGGGTTTATTTTGTCAGTCAAAGTTCTAGACAATACGTGAACGATTATTTCAGTTCACATCTGATAGGCTATGCGTCGAAGCAAGAACAAAATAATTCTTGGATGCCGACAGCGGATATCTTAACTGGACAAATCGGGATTGAGTCAGCTTATGATGCTGAATTGAGTGGGCAAAACACCATTGAAAATAATCCTGACCTGGTTGAAAGAACGCGAACATTATTGGGAGAAGATATTTATCTAACTTTAGATAGCCGACTCCAACATTATATGGAAGAGTTACTTGATTATTCATATAATAAGTATCAACCTGAAGAGATGAGTGCTTATTTGGTCGAAGTTGAGACTGGTAAGTTATTAACAGCTGCTCAAAGACCGACATTTAATTTGAATACTCGTGAAGGAATTGAGACGCAATGGACCAACCAATTGGTTGAAGAAGTTTATGAGCCAGGTTCAACCATGAAGATATTAACACAAGGAACAGCTTATGATATGGGCGTTTATAAACCCGATGAATTAGTTGAGACTGGTTCAACAGAAATTGAAGATGTGACAGTTCGAGATTATAACTTGTACGGTTGGGGACCGATTGCTTTTGATGAAGGATTATCTAGATCAAGTAACGTAACTATTGTTGAATTAATTCGCCGTATCGGCTTAGACAATTGGAAGAAACAACTCACAGAATTTGGCTTTGGACAAACGACAGGTTCTGGTCTGGCTAACGAAGCGACAGGAACGGTGGAGTTTGATAATCCAGTGTCTGCAACAATGTCAGGTTTTGGTCAAGGGTTTGCGACAACACCGATTCAATTATTACAAGCTTTCACTTCGATTGCTAACGATGGGAAAATGATGAAAATTCAATACCTTAACGGCATTGGAGAGAATGATGAATTTCAACCGATTGAGATTAATCAACCAATCTCAGAAGAAGCAGCTGATCATATAGTTGATTTAATGGTTAATACTGTGAATGAAGAATATGGAACAGCTCAAGAATATAGTGTGCCGGGCGTTCAGATAGCAGCCAAAACAGGTACGGCGCAAATTGCCAATCCAGATGGATTAGGTTATTTAGAAGGTGCCAATGATTATTATTTCTCTGTTGTTTCATTCTTCCCAGCCGAGGATCCGAAATATATGTTGTATTTCTCAATGAAACGACCAACCAATGATCATAATTTAATGGGATCGCAAATATTAGCTGAGATATTTAGACCTTTTGTGGAATATGTATCAGTTTATGAATAGAAAGTAGGAGTACGATGGAACAAAAAGAATTAATAAACGTATTATATGATGGTCATGTAATTAATACGCAGTATTTAGAAACTGAAGTGTCTAGTTTAGTAAATGATACGCGTAAAGTAGAAAATAATTCATGCTTTATTGCTATCAAAGGCGAGAACTTTGATGGGCATCAAGCGATTGAAGACGTAATTAACAAAGGAGCAAAATTAATTATTGTTGAAGATTTGCCCCAAGAGCCAGAGCAATTTGATGCAACCATCGTGCAAGTAGCTTCAACTTTCCGTACTCAAGCGATACTTGCAAACCAATATTACAATGAACCGTCAACACAGCTTAATGTTGTTGCGGTAACTGGGACTAATGGGAAGACAACAACGAGTAATATGATTAGTCAATTACTCGAAAGTCTCAATCGTAAGACAGGTGTGATTGGAACCTTGCATTATAAAGTAGGGGAAACATATTATCCTGCAGTAAATACAACACCAAACGCTTTAGAAATGCAGAGATTATTCAATGAAATGGTTGAAACAGACTGTCAAGATGCCATCATTGAAGCATCTTCACATGCTTTAGCTTTAGGACGATTATCGTTTACGGATATTGATTGTGCCATCTTTACGAATTTGACGCGTGAACATTTGGACTTTCATTCAACTATGGAAGGTTATGCAAATGCGAAAAGTTTATTGTTCAGTCATTTAGGACAAAGATTCCATAGTCACCGCCCGAGATTGGCCATTCTAAATATGGATGATCCTTATCACACGACGATGGCAGAAGTAACTAGTGCCGATATTGTGACATATAGTTTAGAACATCCTCAAGCTACAGCTTATGCACATTCAATTTCAGAGAAAAATGGTAAGACTGAATTTGTTATAAATTACAACGATCAATCTTATACAGTTGAAATACCGATGCGTGGTTCTTACAATGTTTCGAATTATTTAGCAGCATTTTTAACATTGAGTAAATATTACCAATATACAATAGATGATATTCTGAAAGCGACTCAAGGTTTTACTGGTGTCACTGGACGTATGCAAGTGGTTGATGAAGGACAAGAATTTGAAGTGATCGTTGACTTTGCACATTCACCCGATGCACTTGAACGAGTGATGCAAGAACTCATTGAACATAAATCAAAGGATCAAAAACTCATCGCCTTAATGGGACATAGTGGTGGAAACCGCGATAGCGGGATGCGCGAACCTTTAGGAGATATCTTGTTTAAGTATGCGGATGAAATTGTGTTCACTGCTGACAATCCAAGATTTGAACCCGTTGAAAAAATTGTTAATGAAATGATTGGTTTACATCATAATGATAATAAACCTTATTCAATTATAAAAGACAGAGCAGTGGCAGTACAACAAGCCATTGACATTGCTCAAAAAAATGATATTGTCTTATTCGCGGGTAAAGGTGGAGAACCTTACCAAGTCATTGGAAACGACAATATACCTTACGATGAAGTGCAAACAGTTATTGATGCTATCCATCGTAAACAGTTATAAAAACTAAGGAGTGAACGAAAAGTTGAATATTATCTTACCAATCGTGACTAGTTTTTTATTAACAGTCATTGCGATGCCATTTTTCATCCAATACTTTAATAAAAAGAAGTTAGGTCAAACAACACGGGAAGATGGGCCATTATGGCATGAAGTAAAGACTGGAACACCGACGATGGGTGGAACAGTATTTATCTTAGCTATTTTATTAGCGATGTTAATCTTTGGCTTTATCCAAACGTCTTACTCAGGCGAGTTCTGGATGATTTGGTTGGCATTTTTATTATTTGGTGCCATTGGTTTTGTTGATGATTTTATAAGTATTTTCAAAAAAAGAAATGAAGGATTAACTGCTAAACAGAAGTTTTTAACACAATTGTTATTTGCTTTTGTTATTGCGTTAATTGGCATGGTAACAAACCAACACATTTTCATACCATTTTTTGGTTTTGAAATCTCTAACATTCTGTTAGTCGGATTATTCATGTTTATCTGGATTACTGGTTTTTCAAATGCAGTGAATTTAACGGACGGTTTAGATGGTTTAGCGACTGGCTTAAATATTATTGCGTATGGCGCGTATTACTTTATCGCCGCAGCTGAAGGGAATTCAAATGTAGCGACAGCTTCATTAATTGTAGTTGGATCGTTAATTGGATTTTTAATCTTTAATCGTAAACCAGCGAAGATTTTTATGGGAGACGTTGGTTCACTTGCCTTAGGAGCAGGACTGGCAGTTATGTCATCCGTACTTAATAATCCATGGAGTTTATTAATTATTGGTTTTGTCTTTGTAGTTGAAACTGTAAGTGTTATGCTTCAAGTATTATCCTTCAAGACTCGAGGAAAAAGAATATTTAAGATGGCGCCAATTCACCACCATTTCGAAATGATTGGTTGGAGTGAATCAAAAGTGGTAAATGTATTTTGGGCTGTCGGATTAATTAGTGCATTGATTGCATTATTTATCTTTTAATAGGGAGCGATTTTTAGAATGGGAACGAACGAGAATTTATCAGACAAAGAAATACTAGTGTTAGGCTACGCAAAAACTGGGAAAAGTGTAGCTGAGTTCCTAGTAAAACAACAAGCAAATGTAACGATTAATGACCGAGGGGATCTATCACAGGACCCGTCGGTTACTTTGCTTTTAGAAGAGGGCGTCCAAATCGTAGATGGTGGACATCCTTTAGAACTGCTAGATAAGCATTTTGATATGATTATCAAAAACCCTGGGATACCTTACACAATCCCGTTTTTACAAAAAGCGATTGAAAAAAACATCCCAATATATACAGATGTTGAACTCGCTTCAAGATTTAATAAGGCACCGATTATTGGTATTACAGGTAGTAACGGTAAAACAACGACAACGAGTTTACTGAGAGAATTATTAACTCAAAGAGCAAAAGGGAATGCTTACCTTGCTGGAAATATTGGTATCCCAACTTTAGATGTTATAGATCAAGCGACAGAAGATGATGACATCGTCATGGAATTATCTAGTTTCCAATTAGCAGGAACAGAACAATTCCACTCAGAGATTGCGGTTATTACAAATATATATGAAGCGCATTTGGATTATCACCAAACCCGAGAAGAATATGCCAAAGCTAAATTAAAGATTTTAGCCAATCAAACACAAGATGATTATGTCGTCTATCGTTATGATAATGCCGAGTTACATCAATGGGTGGAAGAATTTAAAGGTCAGCTTGTACCTTTCTCAATTGAAACGATCGATGAGTTTGTACGTGAGAATGGTGCTTATGTAGAGGGCGAATGGATATACTTTAAAGAAGAGCAAATTATTCCATTATCAGATATTCAAATTCCTGGTAGCCATAATGTTGAGAATGTCTTGGCGGCTGTTGCAGTTGCTAAACTAAAAGGCATTTCTAACCAAGAGATTTCTGATATTGTCAAAGAGTACAAAGGGATGCGACATAGAATTCAGCCAGTTGCGAATGTCAGTGGACGTAGTTTCTACAATGATTCAAAAGCAACGAATATTACCGCAACGATTACCGCTTTAAATAGTTTCAAACAACCCATTCGATTTATTGGTGGCGGCTTAGATCGTGGTAATGAATTTGATGAGTTAATACCCTATCTTAAGAACGTATCAGGAGCTTATCTTTACGGTGAAACCAAAGACAAGATGGCAAAAGCCTTTAAAGCTGCGGGCGTTAACACTATTGAAATTTTTGATGATTTAATAGAAGCTACATCAAAAGCTTACCGTGAAGCAAGACAAGGTGAAGTCGTCTTATTATCACCAAGCTGTGCGAGCTGGGATCAATATCAAAACTTTGAAATTCGTGGTGACGTTTATATCGATACCATTGAACAATTATTACTAGAAGAACCATATACGGATGAATAGGAGTATCATATTATGAAAATCAATCGAATCATCTTATCTGGTGGAGGAACTGGGGGACATATTTATCCAGCTCTTGCAATTTATAATCGAATGAAAGAACTCAATCCGGACTTAGAATGTTTATACATCGGTACAGACAAAGGTCTCGAAGCAAGTATTGTTCCAAACGCGAATATTGACTTTAAATCCATTGAGATATCTGGTTTAAAACGTAGTTTATCGCTGGATAATATAAAAGTCGCTTGGCAAATGTTAACGAGCACACAAAAAGCGAAGAAATTAATCAAAGAATTTCAACCTGAATTAGTCATAGGAACTGGCGGCTTCGTATGTGCACCTGTCCTTTATGGAGCAACCCAATTAGGTATTCCGACACTGATTCATGAACAAAATAGTGTCGCGGGAGTAACTAATAAATTCTTAAGTCGCTTTGTAGATAAAGTTGCGACGTCTTTTTATGAAGTTGAGAATGACTTTGCAAAAGTTAGTCACAAAGTGGCATTTACTGGAAACCCACGAGGGCAAGAAGTAACAAACTATGCTAAAGATGAGCATATTCTATCTAAAAATTATGACTTTAATGACCAATTACCAACAGTACTAATATTTGGAGGTAGTCGTGGTGCGCCAGCTATTAATAAAGCAGCTGTAGAATCCATCGAAGCCTTTGCTAATAAAGAGTATCAAGTAATTATTGGGACTGGTTCAGTTCATCACTCAGAATGGATGACTTATATACAAGAGAACCAGATTAAAGTACCTAATAATGTTAAAATAGTACCATACATTGATAATATGCCGGCACTATTTCAAAGCATTGACTTAGTTGTTTGCCGAAGTGGCGCAACGACATTAGCAGAATTGACAACACTTGGGCTTCCGAGTATTTTAATTCCTAGTCCATACGTTACGAACAATCATCAAGAGATGAATGCCATGGCATTAGTGAATAATCAAGCTGCTGAAATGATTAAGGAAAGTCAACTTGACTCAAGTCAATTAGTTCATACGATTGATCGAATGATACTAGATCAAAAAGCATTAAATAAAATGGCAGAAAATGCCAAAAAATTAGGTACGCCACATGCAATAGATGATATTATTAAACTAGTTGAATCTATTTAATAAGTAATTTAGACTAAATATTTTCGAGGAGGTGAAAGCTATGAGTAATAATGAGCGGCGAGGAAATTATCGAACAGGACCTCAAAATACGCCAAATAATCGTGAACCAAACCGACCAGAAAGAGGGCAATCCAGTCAATACAGTCAATCTAGACAATCTAGACAGGCAAGCGGACCATCTCAAACGATCCGAGGGAACTATCGCATCGACAGTAATGGAAATCCGATTATTCCAAAGCAAAGTGGCATAACAAATCGAGACGAACTTGAGCAAGATTATTTCACTCGGACTCAAAACACCCAAACTGAAGGGAATCAGAATCGAGAAGAACAGTATCAACCGAATCAAGTTATTCATCCGATACCACCTCAGTCAGGTCCTGTTCAACAGCGACGTGTATATCATATGGATGATTACAGACGCGATCAGAATGAGTTTCATAGTCGTGCAAATCAACCAAATAGTCGAAACTTCGACCAACCTCAATCAAACACTCGAGAAAGAGCGACTAGACAGCAAAATCAGAATTTGAATCGAAGTCGAAATCAAAATCTGAACAGAAATCAGAACTTAAACCGAAATTACTCAGGCAATCAACCACCACGAAGAAATCAACCTCAAGGTAGTCGAACTAATTGGTATTATAACTTGCATCAAAGGGTCAATAGACAGATGAATAAAAGTTCTAATGCGACCTTGCCAGAAGGAAAGACTGTACTATTTGCAGTTTTTGCATTAATATACCTAACAATGCTAGTGACGGGTTGGCAATTAATGCCGTTTAATAAAGTGAATAATTTAGTCGTCACAGGAACCGAGCTTGTTCCGGAAACGTTTGTAAAAGGATCGTCTCGAATATATAAATTCGATGAAGTGGATGAAGTTATGAGCCAAAGACAAGACATTGAAGCGACAATTAAAGAGGAAAATCCTTTAATTGAAAGTGTCGTATTTAATCGACCAGATTGGAAGCAATTAGAAATTAATGTTGTTGAACATGACCTTGTGGGGTTAATTAACCAAGATGGTTATCATCCAGTCTTGAATAACGGTGAGATTCTGAATGTATCTGGAAACCAAGAATTAGCAAATATAGCCAATGAAGCATTACCAGAATTAATCGGCTTCGATACAAGTGGAAAACTGACGGAAGTTGCACAAGGTTTGCGTCAAATTGATCCAGAGATATTAGCTATGATGGAGACGGTGACTTCCGCAGATGACGAGAATAAACCGAATGCCATTGTTGTTGAAATGGAAGACGGAAATACCATTAATGCCATTATTTCGACTTTTGCTCAAAAAGTGCAATATTATCCGGATATTTTAACACAATTAGACGGACAAACCGGAGTGATTAATTTTGAAGTCGGTGCATACTTCACACCAGCAGAAGATTCTGCTAATAGTGTCAAACTTGACAATAATTAAGATAAGTTATATGTAATTATACTTACATTTATCTTTTTTTCTTCTATTAAAATGAAGTTTGTGCTAATATAGGTAATGTGAAATTGAAGAAAATTAAACAAAATATAGAAAAATAATTAGCCAGAAGGGGGTTAATACCTAAATGAGAAATCAAGAAATTTTTGTTAGTTTAGATATTGGTACGACCTCAATTAAAGTCGTTGTCGCTGAGTATATTAATGGAAATATTAATATTATCGGTGTGGGAAATGAAAAATCACGTGGATTGAGTCGTGGGGTTATCGTCGATATAGATGATACAGTCAACTCGATTCAAAGAGCCATTTCTCAAGCAGAACGCAAAGCAAATGTTAAAATTAACGAAGTGATCGTTGGTGTTCCAAGTAATCAAATTATGGTAGAAGATTGCCACGGTATGATTGCTGTTGCAAGCGATAATAGGGAAATAACTGCCCTAGACGTTGAGAATGTAATCAATGCAGCTAAAGTTCGTTCAGTACCACCTGAAAGAGAAATTATCTCAATTATTCCTGAAGAATTTATTGTCGATGGATTTAACGGAATTAAAGATCCAAGAGGTATGATTGGAGTTCGTTTAGAGCTCTATGCTCGTTTAATTACAGGACCAAGAACAATCATTCATAATATTAGACGTTGTGTTCAAAAAGCAGGTTTATCAATCAGTGAACTTGTCGTTCAACCAGAAGCAATTGCATCCGTAGCTTTATCAGCAGATGAACGAGAATTCGGAACAGTGGTTGTTGATATGGGTGGTGGACAATCAAGTGCATCCATTATGTATGACGGCCAGATGAAATATTCATTCGTGGATCAAGAGGGTGGAGATTTCGTTACAAAAGATATCTCAGTTATTCTAAACACGTCACTTGATTCAGCTGAGCGAATCAAACGAGAATATGGCTTTGCTATCGCAAGTCAAACTACAGACGATGAGTACTTCCCAGTTGAAACAGTTGGAAAGAAAGAACCTGTCCGTGTAGATGAACATTATCTTGCTGAAATTATCGAAGCACGTTTAGTGCAAATCTTTGAAACATTATATGAAGAATTAAATCGTGTTGACGGACTCGATTTACCTGGAGGATATGTTCTGACAGGTGGAGCTGTGTCTTTACCAGGAGTCCTAGACTTAGCTAAACGATACTTTGGAAGTAAAGTTCGCTTATTTATTCCTGAAGAAATGGGAATGCGTAATCCAATTTATACGACAAGCCTTGGAATGATCGAATATGCTGCAAATCTTGATGATGTGCACCGAATTGCTCAAGGAACTTTTGCAGTTCCTT
This sequence comes from Ruoffia tabacinasalis, assembly GCF_042652985.1. Taxonomy (NCBI): domain Bacteria; kingdom Bacillati; phylum Bacillota; class Bacilli; order Lactobacillales; family Aerococcaceae; genus Ruoffia; species Ruoffia tabacinasalis. Next base: position 48,169 of record NZ_JBHSHQ010000049.1, read on the forward strand.
CACAAGCTGCCCCAAGACAATCTATGCCGCCACAAGGTGGACAAAGACGTCCGGCACCATCTAGTGGCCGTAACCAAGGGCAAGCGGCACGAGGTCAACAATCAGGTGACTTGTTCGGCGGTCAACGTCGTCAACCAGCTAACGAGACAAACCAAATGGCAAACGACCAACGCACGATGCCAGACACTATGCCTAGTTCAAATCAACAAGAAGATTATCAACAATATAATTCATTTGATGACGACTATCGTTACGAAGATGCGGCATACTATGATGACTATTCGCAAGATGACGAAGCGAACAAATATTCAGAGCCTGTTACTGATCAAAGTAATGGGAATGGCATAACGGCAAAAGTCCGTGACTTTTTCCAAACATTTTTTGATTAAGACTTGATAGATAAACAGGAGGAATATAAATGGAATTATCATTCGATTCAACAATGGGATATGATGGCGCAGTAATTAAAGTAATTGGTGTAGGTGGAGCAGGTGGAAATGCCGTTAATCGTATGATTAAAGATGAAGTTCAAGGTGTTGAATTCATCGTTGCAAATACGGACACTCAAGCACTACAAGGTTCAGACGCTGAAATCAAAATCCAATTAGGCCCAAAAGTAACTAAAGGGTTAGGTGCAGGATCATTACCAGAAATTGGACTTAAAGCAGCTGAAGAAAGTGAAGAGCAAATTCGCGAAGTACTAGAAGGAGCAGATTTAGTGTTTGTTACTGCTGGTATGGGTGGAGGTACTGGTACAGGTGCTGCACCAGTCGTGGCTAAGATTGCTAAAGACTTAGGCGCTTTAACAGTAGGTGTTGTAACACGTCCATTTACTTTTGAAGGACCAAAACGTGGACGCTTTGCAGCTGAAGGATTGAAAAACTTAAAAGACGCGGTTGATACATTAGTAATTATCTCAAACAACCGTTTATTAGAAATCGTAGACCGTAAAACTCCAATGTTAGAAGCGTTCAGTGAAGCAGATAATGTTTTACGTCAAGGTGTACAAGGTATCTCTGATTTAATTACAGCACCAGGTTACGTTAACTTAGACTTTGCTGACGTGAAAACTGTAATGAAAGATCAAGGAACTGCATTAATGGGTGTTGGTCAGTCATCAGGTGAGAACCGTACGGCTGAAGCAACTAAGAAAGCTATCTCATCACCATTATTAGAAGTATCTATTGATGGCGCAGAACAAATCTTATTAAACATTACAGGTGGAGAAGACTTAAGCTTATTCGAAGCACAAGATGCTAGTGATATTGTTGCAAATGCATCAAGTGGCGATGTAAACATTATCTTCGGTACGTCAATCAATAATGATTTAGGTGACGAAGTGATTGTTACAGTAATCGCAACTGGTATTGAGAATGAGAAGACTGATCGTAATAAAATGAGCACACCACCAAGACGCTCATTCAATACACCATCATCTTCAGCAGAACCAACTCAACCAGCTCAAAGTCAACAACAACCAGAAACACCAAACCAATCAAACGAACCAACACCACGTCGTCAACAAAAACGTGATTTATTCAGTGATTGGGATATTAATAGAGAAACAAATACACGTGACGTAGATACATCTGAAGCAGATTCTAAACCTAAACGTCAATTTGAACGTCCAAATACGGATGGATCAGGAAGTCGTCAAAGTGAAGTGAATGATTCAGATGAATTAGATACACCACCATTTTTCCGTAAACGTCATCGTTAATAAAGAGTTAAGATGCTAAAGCATCAAAATAATAATAGAGGAATCAGTATTGGTTCCTCTTTTTATTTATCAATAAGGAAAGATTTATGTTATAATTCATAAGATAAGAATTTAAGGGAGTGTTATAGTTGGGCCTTTTGAGCTTAGTTTCTAATTTATTTCAGGCATATACACTGGTTTTAGTCGTATACGCACTATTATCATGGTTACCAGGTGCCCGTGAAAGTGCCTTAGGACAATTTATTGTTAAATTAGCACGACCATATTTGGATATATTTGATCGATTCATCCCGCCATTAGGGGGCATTAGTTTCAATGTTATTATTGCAATTTTTGTTTTACGATTTATCCGAGATGGTTTAATCTGGATATTGGCAGCAATATTATTTTAAAAATGTGGTGAATTAAATGTCAGATGATATATATCAACATTATCGACCCGAAGAGCAACCGTTTATTGATAAAGTGTTCGGTTGGATAGATCAAGTAGATTTAACTTATGCGCCTTATACAACTGTATTTTTAACACCGCGAGAGAAGATGATTGTTGAACAACTTGTCGCAAGTCGAGATGAGATTTCAGTTATTTTCAGAGGTGGTTATGAAGGTGCGGAACGTAAACAAGCCTGTATTTATCCGCAGTATTATGAACCGAATGATGAAGATTTTACAATCGTTCTATTCAACATTAAATATCCAGAAAAATTTGGAAATTTAACACATGGTAGAATTCTTGGAACTTTTATTTCAACTGGAATTGAAAGAGAGCGCATTGGGGATATTATTACAGATGGAACAAATTGGCATGCACTCGTTGATGCATCAATTAGTGACTATTTGAAAACTCAAGTGACTAAAATCGCGAATGTCGGAGTTCAATTGGAAGAGTTATCATTTGATGATATATTAACCTCAGAAGAACAATGGGAAGTAAAGCATGTAATTTCTAGCTCTTTACGGCTTGACACTTTATTAAGCAAAGTCTATAATTTTTCTAGACAGCGTGCGAAAAATTCAGTCTCACAAGGTGATGTGAAAGTGAATTTCGTTCCAATGGAGAGACCTGACGTTGAGATTGGTATCAATGATATCATTTCATTACGTAAGTTTGGACGCTTCTGGATCAATGATATCGAGGGTATGACTAAGAAAGATAATTATCGATTAAACGTCAATGTGCTTTTAAAGTAAATTACATAACTTGAATATATTTGAAAGGATTTGTAAATTCATGGTATTAACACCTAACGAAATATTAAATAAAGAATTTAATTCGAAGTTTCGCGGATATGACTCAGACCAGGTTAATGATTATTTAGATATAATTGTTGCGGACTTTGAAAAGATGATTGCGGAGAATAATGAACTTAAGAAAGACTTAGCAGCATCAAAAGAAAAAAATGAGTATTTTGCACAATTACAAGACTCATTAAACAGTTCAATTGTAGTCGCTCAAGAAGCAGCAGATCGCTTGAAACAAAACGCACGTAAAGAAGCAGAACTTATCTTATTCGAAGCAGAAAGAGAAGCAGATCGAATGATTAATAGTGCTTCAGATACAGCAAAAAATATTGTCACTGAATCTGATGCATTACGCCGTTCAAGCAAATCTTACCGTAATAAACTAGAGCAAATGATTCGCCAACAACTTGAAGTTGTAACGAGTGAAGAGTATCATAGATTATTTGATGAAGAGATAGAATCACAATTTAATCCTGATCACTTCCATGAAGCAACAAATCAACGAGTGAACCAACGCGTAGATCGACTTGAAGAAGAGAACAGTGCTGATTTTAATGCAGCGCATGAAATTACAAATGATCGCTTTATTGAAGAAGAAATCAGAAACGCGCCAGAACCTACTCCAGAAGTAGATTATCCGGCAACTATTGGTGTAGCTGATCATGAAGATACTGAAGCGACACGAGTTGATTTAAATCGTGATGAGTTATTAAATAATGTTGAGCCAGAAGGGCATGAAATTGATTCTAGACACGCAGAATTAGAATCGATGATTGATGAAGAAGCACAAGCTGAAGCTGAACGCGAAAAACGTGCAGCTCAACGTCGTGAAAGTGTATTAGGGCAAACAATTAGAATTGAATTACCAAAAGATTAATAAGAACAAGTTAATCTTAGGATACTTTTAGCGAGTCAAGAGTGGTGAAAGCTTGGCAGTCCCTCCTTTGATTAATATCATCTTTGTGTTTGTTATGGTGAAAGTAAGTAATCATAACCGCTTAAATAGCGTTAACATTTAGAGTGAATAAGTCATCTTTAGGGATAACTTATTAATTTGGGTGGTACCGCGTTTATAACGTCCCTTTTTTAGGGGCGTTTTTTATGTTTAATAAATCAATCAGATTGGAGATAATAATGAAACTAAAAGATACATTAAATTTAGGTAAAACAGATTTCGCCATGCGCGCAAATTTACCTACAAAAGAAGTAGAATTACAAAAAGAATGGTCAGACGCTGACATGTACGAGAAAATTCAAGAGAAAAATGAAGGACGTCCTTCATGGATCTTACATGATGGACCTCCGTATGCGAATGGTAAATTACATATGGGGCATGCATTAAATAAAGTAACTAAAGACTTTATTGTACGTTACCATTCTATGGCTGGATATAGCTCACCTTATGTTCCTGGTTGGGATACACATGGTTTACCAATTGAACAAGCCTTAGTTAATGCTGATGGCGTAGACCGTAAGAGTATGTCTGTCGCTGAATTCCGTAAATTATGTGAAGAGTATGCATTGAAACAAGTTGAAAATCAAAAAGAAGACTTTATGCGTTTAGGTGTGACTGGTGAATGGGATAATCCGTATTTAACTTTAAAACCCGAATATGAAGCTCAACAAATCCGTATCTTTGGTCAAATGGCTGAACGTGGATATATCTATAAAGGACTAAAACCAATTTACTGGTCACCATCAAGTGAATCAACATTAGCAGAAGCAGAGGTTGAATATAAAGACGTTACTTCACCTTCAATTTTCGTTGCTTTCAAAGTTAGAGATGGCAAAGATGTCGTACCAGCAGATGCTGAGTTCGTTATCTGGACAACGACACCATGGACATTACCATCAAACTTAGGGTTATCTGTGAAAGCAGATGCTAAATATGTTTTAGTAAACGTAGATGGACGTAAATTTATAGTTGCAGAAGCTTTACTAGAAGCAGTTGCTAAGAAAATTGGATGGGAAGATCATTCAATCGAAGCAGAATATAAAGGGGAGCAATTTGACCGTTTAACTGCACAACATCCGTTCTATGACCGTGAATCATTAATAATGTTAGGTGACCACGTTGAATTAGATGCTGGTACTGGTGTCGTTCATACAGCACCTGGACACGGGGAAGATGACTACATTATTGGTCAAAAATATGGCTTAGATGTTCTTTCTCCAATTGATGACCGTGGACACTTCACAAATGAAGCACCTGGATATGAAGGAATGTTCTATCTTAAAGGGAATAAAGTCATCGTTGAAGAGATGCGTGAAACGGGAGCGTTACTGTTTGATGAGAAGTTTGAACATAGCTACCCACATGACTGGCGTACTAAGAAACCTGTTATTTATCGTGCAACACCACAATGGTTTGCATCAATTAATAAATTCCGTGAAGAGTTATTAAACTCAGTTGAAAATGATGTGAAATGGTACCATCCTTCGGGAGAACGTCGTATGTATAATATGATTCGTGACCGTGGTGACTGGGTAATTTCTCGTCAACGTGTATGGGGTGTACCATTACCAATTTTCTATGCAGAAAATGGAGAGCCTATCTTAACAACTGAAACAGTTGAACACGTTGCTCAATTAGTTGAAGAATTTGGATCAAACGTTTGGTTTGAAAGAGAACCTAAAGATTTATTACCTGAAGGATTCACTCATCCAGATAGTCCAAATGGTAAATTTACTAAAGAAAATGACATTATGGACGTATGGTTTGACTCAGGAACATCTTACGCTGGGGTATTACAAGTCCGTGAAGACCAAAAATTCCCTGCAGATATGTACTTAGAAGGATCAGACCAATACCGTGGGTGGTTCAACTCAAGTTTTACAACTTCAGTAGCTGTGAATGGTTTCCCACCGTACAAATCAGTTCTTTCTCAAGGATTCGTTATGGATGGAAAAGGTCAAAAAATGAGTAAATCAATCGGTAACGTTATTACACCGGAAGAGATTACTGAAGAATTAGGTGCAGATATCATCCGTCTGTGGGTTTCAAGTGTGGATTATGAGAACGACGTACGTATCTCTAAAGACATCTTAAAACAAGTATCAGAATCATACCGTAAGATTCGTAACACAGTACGCTTTATGTTATCAAACTTATTTGATTTCAACCCTGAAACAGATAAGATTGCTGAAAATGATTTAGCAAAAGTTGATCAATATATTCTTGCTAAATACCGTATTTTAGTTAATGAAGTAACAAAAGCTTACGAAAATTATGATTTCTCTACTATCTTTAAGAGAGTAATTAACTTCATTACTGTTGATTTATCTGCGTTCTATTTAGACTTTGCAAAAGATGTCGTTTATATTGAAGCGGCAGAATCTAAAGCGCGTCGTGCAATGCAAACTGTTATTTACACAGTTCTTGAAGGTTTCATTCCACTATTATCACCAATCTTACTTCATACAATGGAAGAAGCTTGGAAAGAATTACCTGGAGCTGATGGTTTTGTTCAATTACAAGACTTACCTAAATCTGAAGACGTTTCTCAAGACAAAGAAACTGTTAAAGAATGGGATGTCTTCTTCAAAGTGGAGTCAGCTGTTGCTAAAGGTTTAGAAAATGCAAAAAATGATGAAGAACACCCAATCAAGAAATCATTTGAAGCAAAAGCAACTGTCTATACAGATCAAGAGACAATTGATCAATTGAATGACTTAAGTGATCATTTAGACCAATTATTAATAGTATCTGGTTTAGAATTAAAATTAGCTGATGAAGCAGACGAATCAGTGGTTGATTATGACGGCTTTGGTGTTAAAGTTCAGCCGGCAGAAGGTCATACTTGTGACCGTTGTCGTGCGGTAAGACCAGAAGTTGGAACAATTGAGGCGGCACCAGAATTATGTCACCGTTGTTTCTCAATCGTAGAATCACACTTCCCAGAGTATTTCGAGGAAGCAGCTGAATAATTAGAGTAGTTAAATTGCCCCACTAGACAGATTTTGTCTGGTGGGGTATTTCTATTTATCTAGAAATTATGTAAAATCTACCATTCATACTTGGCGTCTGTTATATTTAAATATGTAAAAGATGAGGTGAGTGTATGAAAGTGATTAAATATATATTATTAATCTTAAGTATGGGGCAATTTTTCCCTTTAGAAAGTTTTTGGCAAAGTAATTTCTTTTGGTTTTTTATTTGGATTATTTGCTTTCATTTAGGTTGGTTTTATATGGAATGTTTGCAATATAAACAGATAAATAGTGTTGTATTGTGTCTTTTAGCCTTAATCAATATATGGCTACTGCCATCCTTTCCATATTTGATGCTAGGACTTTTAACAATTGAATTAAGAGAGTTATTTTCACGGAAAAAGACTGTACTTATATTATCTTTAATGGCGATTGTTTCGGGGTTTATATGGTCAACGCTCACGATTTGGCCGCAGGTGGATTATTTAATGTTCACAGTGAGTATCGTTATCATATGTGGTTATTTAGCCGAACAAGCAACCCGCTTAGAAGTACAAGAAACTAGTCTTTATGAGTTTCGCACTCAAGCAGATGAGCAAGAAGAGCGGTTGATAGAGCAAAAGGCACAAATGATTGCGATGGAGGAAATTCATACCCTTAATGAGAGGAACCGAATTTCTAGGGATTTACATGATACGGTAGGGCATACTTTATCGACCATCGTCATCCAATTGGCAGCCATTGAGAAATTGACAGAGGAAAAGATGCCTCAAGCATCAGCTATGTTAAAGCAATTACATCACTTTACTAAAGAAGGTTTATCGGATGTTCGCCAGGTGATTCACCAATTAAAGCCAAAGCATTATCAAAAGTTTGCTTTTATTGAGCAGGTGCACCACATCATTTCAGACTTTGAGCATAATAGCCCGATTAAAGTTTATTTTAATAATAATCAATTACTTTGGAGCTTATCACCTGAACAAGAGTTATTATTTATGAGGGCGATTCAAGAGTTTTTAAGTAATAGTAGTAAACATAGTCAAGCAGATGAAGTTCGAATTCAATGTCACTTTACGGATTCGACGGTTATCTTAACGATGAAGGATAATGGAAAAGGAACGGAATCGATTAAACCGCAAATGGGCATTACGGGGATGAAAGAACGGACGAAGTTATTAGGTGGAAAAGTTCAGATTCAATCCGCTCTAAATAAAGGCTTTAAAGTCAGAATCGTATTACCAAAGGGAGGCAGCAGTTATGACGGATAGAATCAAAGTATTACTTGTTGATGATGAACAACTCATCAGAGGTGGTTTAGCTATATTACTAGGTTCTTTTGAAGATATTGAGATTGTTGGAGAGGCGACTAGCGGTAAAGAAGCGGCGATATTTTGCCAACATAATCCGGTTGACGTTGTGCTCATGGATATTCGCATGCCTGATTCAAATGGGATCGAAGGGACCGAGTTAATCAAAGTGGCTCATCCTCAAATTAAAGTATTAATACTAACAACTTTCCAAGATGTGGAGTACATCGCTCAATCGATGCAATTAGGAGCATCGGGTTATTTACTTAAAGATAGTAGTCATGAAGAGATTCATGAAGGCATCCGTATTGTCTATAACGATAATGTTGTTTTGGACGGAAAGATTAGTCAAGCTATGTTATCTAATAACCCCAACTTCCAAAGTAAAAGTTTTAATGGAAAGGACTTTGATTTATCAGAGAAAGAAATTAAGATGATTTCGCTTATAGCCAGCGGATTAAATAATCAAGAAATTTCTGATACTTTATATCTCTCTGTTGGAACAGTTAAAAACAATATTAGTACGATTTTAAATAAACTCGATTTAAGAGACAGAACTCAACTAGCTATTTTTGCTTATGAGAATGGCTTGATGAATTAAGATAACACCCTTTATAAATGCAAATTCCTGCGTTTATTGAGGGTGTTTTTTAAAATAGTGACTAAAGTCACTCGAATCAGTGACCTCAGTGAATAGTTGACACAGCAATGTTTAGTTATACTTAAGTTGGAAATAAAGAGGAGGGTAATTATGAGCTATGTAGAGATTAACAATATATATAAGAGTTACGGTAAAGATCAAGTATTAGATAATGTTTCCTTTGAGATTGAAAGTGGGGAATGCTTTGGCCTAATTGGACCCAATGGAGCTGGGAAATCAACATTGATTGATATTATTACCGGTCTGACACAATATAATTCAGGGGATATTTCAGTCGATGGGCACGTGGTTCCTCAAGATGTTGTGAAAGTCCGTGAACAAATTGGTCTAGTACCTCAAGAAATAGCTCTGATGCAAGAGTTAAATGCGACATCAAATCTAGAATACTTTGGTGGACTGTATGGTTTATCGGGTCGCATGTTGAAAGAACGTATCAATGAAGCCCTTGAGGTGGTTGGGTTAACGGAACATACGAAAAAAGCAGTTAAAACTTTCTCTGGTGGGATGCAAAGACGGTTAAATATCGCAGCCGCAATTCTTCACAGACCCAAATTTCTCATCCTGGATGAGCCGACTGTTGGGGTGGATCCTCAGTCAAGAAATAAGATTTTCGAATTTATTCAATATATGAATCAGGAGTACGGTACAACCGTTCTATATACTTCACACTACATGGAAGAAGTAGAAGCCTTGTGTGAGCGTTTATTCATATTAGATAATGGTCAACAAATTGGTTATGGAACTCAAGCTGAGATTAAGCAATTAGTTCAAGATACAGTGAAATGGTTTATCGAAGTGGAGCAAGCGCCACTTGATTTTGAAGAGAAATTATCGACGAGATTGCCAGGAGTTCAACAAGTTGTGAGTGAAAATAATTCATTCCACTTAATTGTCGATCCCGTTGAGTTTAATACAAAGGAATTGATGACTTTAATTAATGAAGAAAATATTGAACTAACGACATTAAATAAAGAAGCTTTAAGTCTAGAGGAAGCTTTCTTACAACTCACCGGAAAAACATTAAGAGACTAAGGAGGTTTTATTAATGAGCCAATTATGGACTTACGTTAAGACAAACATGCGAGCCAATGCTAAGCAATGGATGACGATTCTGGCATTATATGTTGCCATGCCAATCTTTTTCTCACTCTTAATGGGCTTCTCCTTTAGTTCAGCCTTTGTTCCTGAACAGACAAGTGATCCGGTGGAAATCAGTATTAATAATGAAGATCAAGGGGAGGTGGGGCAAGTCTTCATTGATGCTTTCAGTAATGAGACCATGCAATCATATGTGGACATCGTAGAAAGTCATGATGATTCAAACTTTGTTATTCATCTTCAACCAGAATATAGTCAACGCTTAGAAGATACTTTAGTGAGTATTGAATCTAAAGAAAATGCTTCAGCATCTGAAGAAGCAATACTTACTCAATTAATTACAAGTTTTCAAAGTAGTTTAGTCAATCAACAACAATTAAGCGAAGAATTGGGAGCAATGTCAGATCAAGCTACAGTCGATGAACTCATACATTCACTTGAACTCGCGTCTCAATTGAGAAGTGAACAAGTATTCGTAAAGGAACAATATGAATCTCAATCAGCTTTAACGAGTAATCAATATATTTCTGTTTCTGGCCTCGTTTATATCTTTATCTTGTCCTTAGCTGGAAGTATAGGTCTGAAGACAAACGAAGATATGAAGGGTTTAAGAAAAAGAATTGGCGTACTCCCTCTGACACCCGCTCAAGACGTTATTTACGGTATCATCTCAGACACACTCACTTATACATTTTTAGCTACTATGTATATGATCATATGGCGATTCATTGATAGTACGACATTTGTTGGGAATCCCTTGTTTTATTTTGGTTGGATAGTTATATATGCTCTTTTATTCCAAGTATTGAATAGTATTTTATATTATTTTATACCAGATAAATACGTGAATTTAGTTTACCTCATCCTAACATCTTTATATATGATTTTAGGTTTTCTACCCATTGACCGTCTTATAGGTGGGGAATTTGGAAAGATAATTAATCAAAACTACTATCGAGAAATATTCTCTCAACCGATGTTTGACTATCTTCTCAATAATGATTGGACGGCGAATATCGGCCTAGCTGTTGGAATCGTATTAGTTAGTGTCATACTAGTATTCTTCGTTATTCAACTGAGAAACAGAAGGGAGTTGAAACCATTATGAAATTCATGCAATTAGTTTGGTTTCACTTTAAACGAATTTGCCAAAATATTGGTCTCATCTCAATGTCTTTCATTATGCCGTTATTTATGGTCGGCGGTTTAATGTTTATCACCACCTCTGATACTAATGCGAACTTAAGTGAAGAGTTTGTTATCTTAAATCATTCGGAGTTTGTTGAGGAGAATGTGTACCCAAGACTGAGTGAGAATTTACAAGCTAACTTTGCGTCAGATTCTAAAGAGGCCTTTGATCAATTGGAACAAAGTGAGTTAGCGATGATTTATGAAATTCCCGCTAACTTTCCAGAGGAAGGTTCCAGAATTAAATCGCATAGTATCAATGGAGAAAATAATGATATATTCTTTGAATCCGAATTTACCTCTGTATTGAGTGAAGTAATGACAGAGAATGCTTTAAGTGAAGCAGGAGTAGACTTTGAAGAAATTCAAGTTGCTGAACCAAGTATCAATCAAAGTTATACTCCCATTGATGGAAATTTAGTCATCGTAGTTTTTATGACTATATTTTTCATGAGTTACGCAAGTAGCTTAGTGAGTGCTGATTTGAATAAATTAAGAAGTGATGGTGTGTTAACCCGAAGTATTGTAACAAATGCCCGCAGTTGGCAAATATTAGGTAGTGTTTTAGCAGCCTTCTCGCTCTATAATTTTATCTCAGCGATGTTAGTGATCTTGCTTATTTGTTTAATATTCGGTATTACAATCACGCAACTCCCAGTGATAATTTCTGCAATTCTTGCTTTTTGTATCTTTAACGCTGGCTTTACGATGGTCCTATTCAGACTATTTAAAAATGATCAAGTCATCCTAATGGTAGGTATTGTCTTATCAATTGTCTTTGTGTTCTTAGGCATAGGTATTATAGATATACCAAGTTTCTCATTCATCCAATATATCTCACCATTTTATTGGCTGTTTGAATCTCTAGACACGGGAGCAATCTTACCAAATATTCCAGTCATTGCGTTATATGGCCTGGTTCTATTCACCGCAGGGAGTTTTAAAGTTGAAAGATTAGTAAAAGTCTAATATAGTGATCTTATCATGCTTATCCACTTACTATGCAAATGCAAAAAAGACGAGCCACTGAGATTTCTCTCGGTGGCTCGTCTTTTTGTATAGGTTAATATTCTGTAGTACCATCTTGTCGTTGTCTCTTTTGTTCGTCTGAGATAGCTAGGAGTTTGTCGTGTAATTCATTCTCCATGACTGTTAATTCTTGTTCAGCTAGTCGACGTTGTTGGCGTCCTGTTTTTTGGATTTCTAAGGTTTCTTCTAAGGCTCCAACAAGGTTGGCTTGAGTTTTACGTAATGTATCGATATCAATCACTCCTCGTTCAGCTTCGCGAGCAATATCAACAGTACTTTGTTTCAACATTTCTGAGTTTTTCAGAAGCAGACTGTTGGTTGTTTCAGACACTTGTCGCTGAGATGTTGCTGCGTTTTGTTGGCGGAGAAGAGCCAAGGCAATCGTAATTTGGTTCTCCCATAATGGGATAGCCGTATGGACGGATACTTGAATCTTTTCTGCTAGGACTTGGTTAGTGTTTTGAATCATTCGAATTTGTGGTGCTTGTTGAATAGTCATTTGACGTGTTAAGCGTAGATCATGTGTTCGCTTATCCAAGCGGTCTAAGAATTGATTTAAGTCGTTCACTTTTTGAACTTCCATTTGATCTTGAGACTGGCGTGCTTTTTCGATCGCTGCTGGAATGACTTCGTTTTGAAGCTGTTCCATCTTAACTTCTCCGGCAGCAATGTAGACATTTAAAGCGTCAAAGTAATCTTTATTTTTATTATAGAATTGTTCTAACATCTGATTGTCATTTAACAATTCAGTTTTTTCGCGTTCTAAACGAATCGCTACTCGGTCAATTTGACTCCCAATTTGTTGGTAACGCATTTGAGTTTCAGTAATTGAACTCTTCACACGTTTGAATACACGTTGGAAGATGTTTGGTTCAGCCGTTAGTTGACGTGGGTCAGATTCTTGTAGTTTAGTCATTAACTCTGTAAGAACATCACCGACTTCTCCCGTATCCTTTAATTGGACTTGTTGAAGGATTGAGCGAGAAAATTCACTTAATTTTTTCTGTGCATTTGATCCATAAGCTATGATAGCACCCATGTTTGCTTCATCAATTTGTTTAGCTAAGTCTTGCGCTTGTTTTTGGCGATGCTCTGGTAAACGTTCGATTAACTTTTCATTGGATACTTGACGTTTAGCAATCATTTCTTGATCTGCTAAATCTTTTTCTAGCGTTTGCTCGATGGTTTCATCGAATGGATTGGCTAGTAATTCATCAAATTCAGATGATTCTTGTTGCTTTGGTTGAACGGGTTCATTGATAGAACCGTGTTCTTGTTCTAATAGTTCGTCGAATAAGTCTTTTTCTTCAGTCATATTTTTCTACTCCTTCGTCTCGATGTCATCATCTTTGTCCATATTATTCCAATCTTCTAATATTTCATCAACCGATTTAGATGGTTCATTTGCTTGCTGGCGATTTAAAGTACGGTTAGCTAAATTAATCTCGTCATCTATATCTTGGTAAGTTGCTTTGTGGAAGCTAATATAATCTTCAGTTAAGCGTTCAGCTAATTCTTCAATCGTTTGAGCACTTTTTTCTAGAATCAGATACGTTTGTTTGTTCTTAGCAATGTGTTCGCTCACTTCATTGTATTTCTCAGTTAAATCATCTATGGAAGGGAGAATACGGTATATAACATCTCCGGCTTCACTGAAGCGTTTAGGTTCTTTGACAATATCTTGAAAGAATTGCTTACTTATTTCAATCGTATTGTGTCTAACATCAATGGCACGTAATTTAGCAGTAGCGTTCATTTGTTTTTCAATCGAGATAATATGCTCGCGTGTTTGGGCTAATTGTTCTCTAAAGTATGAGATTTCTTCATTAGATAAACCAGCTTCTTGATAATGTTGAATTTTATCTGTTGCTTTGGATCTATAAAAAGGGTTTTTAGTAAAAGATTTTGGCTGATTCACAAATATCTTATCAATGATAAAAGTCATAACTCCAAACCCAAAAAGGGTGGTTAGACATAAGATAAAGAGTAATATTATATTATTTATCATATGATAATCAACTTCAAAAATCGCATTAAGACCTGCCCCCGCAAGACTTAAAAGCGAAAATAAATAGACAATAGTTTGTAAGACATGGGGATTGTCATTAGTCAGATGGTTATATAGACGTGATAATGTTGAAATTGAGCCAAGGGTCATAACGATGACGATGGCTAGGTAAATAAGTGAGTATGGTAAAAATGTTGAGCCGGATAGCAGTATCCCAAGGAATAGTAAAATTATAATAATCATGGGAACATTTCTGCACTTACGACTTGATTTATTTGTATGTGGTCGTTTCATAATTAATCCTCCATTTTAATTTTTTTCTTTTTCATGTTCATCTTAACTAAAGTTTATCATAGAGCATTGAATCATTTATCGGACTAGAGACCCATATTTAAATATTGGGCATATAAATTTAATCAAAAAGTCATGCATTACACACAGAACTTGTCTATACTTACATTTAGAGAAGAATGAAAGGTGGATTGAAGTCTTTACTTGTATTATACAGGAAGAGGCGCTACAATTTGTCTTATATTTATTAGGAGGTACATGATGTATTCGAATCCAGAACATATCCCATTCTTACAAGATGAAGCTTTAAGAGAAAGTGAATTAATCTATGATGGGGCAATCTTACAATTATATCGAAATCAAATCGAATTAGAGAACGGGCAACTTGCTTACCGTGAATTAATTAATCATCAATCAGCGGTCGGTATTTTAGCGATCACACCTCGTGATACTGCAATACTTGTGAAGCAATATCGACCTGCAGTGGTCGATCACATTATTGAGATACCTGCGGGTTTAAGAGATTTTATTGAGGGTAGAGAAGAAGATGCACTCCTGGCAGCTAAACGTGAACTTGAAGAGGAGACAGGCTATCAGGCGAACGATTGGACGGAGTTAGGAAGTTATTATGTATCTCCGGGCTTTATTAATGAAAAGGTAACCGTATTTGTTGCGGAAGGCTTAATTAAAGTCGAAAATCCACTTGCTCAAGATGAGGACGAACAGATTGAATTAGTTGAATATACTCGTCAAGAAGTGAAGACTATGTTAGATAATGACAAAGTGAGGGATATGAAGACTACACTTGCTTTAAATTACTGGCTATATCAAAAGGGTGAATAAAATGTTTAATAGAAAACGAAATAGTGACTATGAAGATTATTTAGATTATGATAATAATCCAGAGGAAGAAGAGCTGGAATTTGATGAAACACGTGAATATCAGATCAATCCAGATGAAACATATGAGGAGAATCAGTGGCCAAGTGAAGAGGATTACTCCTATTATCAAGAGCAACAAGATGACTTCAATCCTGAATATGAAACGAGAAGTCAAAGATATGCAAATGATGAACAAGAAATTCCATATGAATCAAATTATGAAAGTGAAATACCAGAGGAATATACAGAAGAGAATGACGAGCAAGAAGCAACAAGAACGAGTCAAAACAATGCAATACCAAGACGTGCGAAGTATAATGCACGGATCGATCGCTTCTTAAACAATGGTATTATCATTGTTGGCGTATTATTAATTATCGTGTTAGTCATTGCATTCTTACTATAAAATACATAAAAGAAAGAGGAATAATTATGATTATTGGGCTAATTGGAGCGATGGAAGAAGAAATTCGCGAGTTAAAAAAATCGATTACAAATCAAGAACACACTGAGCAATTCGGTGTAGAATTTATTAAAGGTAATTTGGAAGGCAAAGAAGTTGTTCTCGTATTATCAGGGATTGGGAAAGTAAACGTAACAATCACAGTGACATTATTAAAACAATTATTTAATGTGACACATATTATTAATACAGGGTCAGCTGGAGCACTGGACTCTGCTTTAGAAGTCGGAGATATTGTGATTGCCCATTCATTAACTTATCATGATGTCGATGTAACCGGCTTTAATTATGAGCTTGGACAAATGGCTGGAATGCCAGCGCAATATTATCCAGATACTGAAATGGTAAGAATAGCTCAAAATGCATGTCGTGAAATTGGCTTAGAACCTTATATCGGACAAATTGTTTCAGGTGATCAATTTGTTTCAACACAAGAACAAAAGTCAGAAATATTAAATAATTTCCCGTTAGCTCGAGCGGCTGAAATGGAATCTACTGCGATTGCTCAAGCAGCATATGTTATGGGAGTCCCATTTGTTATTATTCGTGCGATTTCAGATTCAGCTAATGATGAAGCTTCAGTTACATTCGATGAATTCATTGTTACTGCAGGTAAAGTATCTGCCACAATGGTGATGGCAACTGTTGCAGCCTTATAATTTACAATGTAAGGACGATGCCTCCTAAGAAATTAGGGGGTATTTTTTTGTGGTTAAAAGACAAAATCAGTAACTTTTATTAGAATTAAATTAAAACACTTGACTTGTTTGATTATATATCTTATTATAAACTCATAAATAAAACAGATTGTTTCAAAGGACGAAGAGATAGGCAAGGTTATGAAAGAGAATTTGCGGTAGCTGAGAAGCAAAGCATAGCCCCCTATGAAGACACACCCTTTGCATAATAGTCAAGGTTGACCCTTTATCGTCAAAGTAATTCTATTACTTGCTGAGATAATTATTGCGAAATAATTATAAAAAAAGGTGGGACCACGTCGTAGACGTCCTTTAATCCAATTGGATTAAAGGGCGTCTTTTGTTGCTTTGATTTATAAAAAGGAGATAAGAAAATGAAAAAATTTGTATCAAAAATTAGTATGGTATTTGTCGCTCTATTGTTATTATTATCCGTTTCAAAGCCAAGTTTTGCACAAGAAATAAATAAAGATGAAGGGGTAGTCATTGGTTTCGATGACACTTTTGCCCCTTTTGGTTTCAAGAATGAAGAAGGAGAGAATGTTGGTTTTGATATTGATTTAGCCAATGAAATTCTAGGTCGTCTGGATGTTGAATATTCTTTCCAACCTATTGATTGGAGTATGAAAGAAACAGAGTTAAACACTGGAAACATTGATATGATCTGGAACGGTTATTCAGTTACACCACAACGTGAAGAAGTTGTCCTATTCTCAGAGCCATATATTCAAAACCGTCAAGTTATTATTGTTAAAGCGGATAGTGATATTCAATCCAAAGAAGATTTTGCAGGTAGATTAATCGCAACTCAAGAGCAATCTGCTTCACTAGAAGCGATTATGAATGAAGCTGACTTTGCCGAAGCACTAGATGGCGCTCAACCAGTCACATATCCAACCTTTGTAGAAGTATTTAGTGACTTAGATAATGGCCGGGTAGAAGGTATTGTTGTTGATGAATTATTAGCAACTTACTTCCTAGAGCAAAATGGGACGGCAGATCAATATCGAATTTTAGAAGAGAACTTTGGTGAAGAAGATTACGCAGTCGGTTTTCGTAAGACAGATGAAGCGTTTGTTGAAGAGTTTAATGCTGTGTTAGCAGAAATTATTGAAGATGACACATTTACAGAAATTAAATCACAATGGTTTAGTGATGTAGATAGCGAATAATATAACTAATGAGTAAGCTATAAGGAGCGAAAAGAAATGAACTTATCAATGTTACAACCCCTATATAATGGTTTTGTTACAACCTTTCAATTTTTCATATTCACGCTAATATTAAGTATTCCCCTAGGGTTAATTATTGCCTTATTAGCGCAGAGATTTTCGAAAACATTAGGGCTAATAGTGAATGGGTACGTTTATCTTTTGCGCGGAACGCCTTTATTGCTTCAAATGATGTTTATGTTCTTTGGTCTTCCATTTATTGGCATAGTGTTAGGGCGGTTTGAAGCCGCCCTCATTACTCTAGTCTTGAATTATGCCGCTTATTTTGTTGAGATTTTTAGAGGCGGTTTAAATGCCATTCCAAAAGGGCAGTATGAAGCCTTACAAGTTCTTTCAATCAATCGTTTCAATGGGTTAAAAAACGTGATACTTCCACAACTATGGAAGATTGTCATGCCATCCGTGGGGAATGAAGTCATTAGTCTAATTAAAGATACATCATTAATCCATATTCTTGGTTTAGAAGAATTATTAAAAGTAGGTCGAACGATGTCGAATCAACAAGCCAGTTTAATGCCATTTGTTTATGTAGCAATTATTTATTTATTATTTACAGGTGTGACAACATTGGTGTTGAGATTTATCGAAAGACGCATCGAAGCTTAAAATTAAAAAAATATTAAAATCATTGACTTTAACGTTGGTTTCTTTTACCATATTCTTAATAATAATTTATTTATGGATAGGTTTTAAAGATGGATTCCTTCATGAAAGAGAGTTTGCGGTAGCTGGAAAGCAAATCATGAAGCCATACTCACACACACCCTATCACAAAACATAAAACGTTTGACGCGTTATCGTCTCACTTTTGCTCATGTAGCATAAGTGATTAAGTTAATTACCGTGAGGTAATTATAAATGAAGGTGGAACCACGTCTCGACGTCCTTTGCTCCCAAACAGAGTGAAGGGCGTTTTTAATTTGTTTAAAGGAGTTTGAAAATGAAAAAATGGCTTAATTTATTAATACTTAGTATGTTGGTATTTGTACCCATCCAAGCAGCAGCTCAATCAGATATAACAATCCAACCTGGTGAGACAGTTACAGTTGGACTCGATTCAACTTTCGCACCTTATGGGTTTTTAGATGATGGTGAATATACAGGCTTTGACATTGAATTAGCTGAAGAAGTCTTTGACAACATGGGGGTTGATTATGAATTCCAATCCATTGACTGGTCAATGAAAGAAGCAGAACTGAATAACGGAAATATTGATATGATCTGGAACGGTTATTCAAAAACACCTGAGAGAGAAGAATTAGTACTTTTCTCTGATAATTATGTCGAAGGTCGCGTCGGTGTATTAGTTAAGAATGATAGTAAGATTCAAACGATTGCAGATTTAGAAGGTAAGAAAGTTGCGACTCAAGAAGGATCCTCTCAATTAGAAGCAATCAGACAACAACCAGGCTTAGAAGAATCATTAGATGGCGGTCGAGTGATTACTTTCTCTTCTTTTAATGAAGTCCTTCAAGAATTAGCTACAGGTCGGGTGGATGCGATTGTGGTTGCAGAATTAGTGACAAGATATTATTTCTCACAAAACGGTCAAGCAGGCGACTACCGCATGTTAGATGAAGACTTTGGAATAACTGAAACAGCCGTAGGTTTCAGACAAAATGAAACAGCTTTTGTTGAAGACTTTAATGTCGCTTTAAATGAGGTATTAAATAGTGAAGCTTATGAAGAAATAGAAAATCGTTGGTTCGCTGAATTAGGAGGCGATGAGTCTGCTGAAGAAGCAAATATGCTTGCACCATTATTGGATGCAGCCAAAACAACTTTACTCGTATTCTTTGTTGTTTTAATTGTCAGTATTCCACTTGGTTTGATTATCGCCTTATTAGAACAACGCGCACCAGCTTGGATAAAAGCAATCATCCAAGTATATGTATACGTCTTTAGAGGGTCGCCATTACTTCTTCAATTAATGGTTGTATATTTCGGCTTACCGTTTTTAGGTATTACACTAGACCGTGTGCCTGCAGCCTTAGCGACCATGATCATAAACTACGCTGCTTATCTAGTGGAGATTTTCCGAGGGGGCTTAAATGCCATTCCTCAAGGTCAGTACGAATCATTAAAAGTATTATCTATTAATAAACTAACCGGATATCGTCGAGTGATTCTCCCACAACTATGGAAAGTAGTAATGCCTTCCGTAGGTAATGAAGTCATCAGTTTAGTAAAAGACACATCACTTATTTATATTCTTGGTTTAGACGAATTACTAAAAGTAGGACGTTCATTATCTAATCAGTACGCAAGTATGATGCCATACTTATATGTCGGTGTGATTTACTTAGCTTTAACAGGGATTGTCACAATCGTATTAAATCAAATTGAGAAGAGAATTGACTATTAGGAGGATTACAAATGAGTTTAATCGTAAAGGACGTTAGTAAACAGTTCGGGAACAATGTCGTAATTAGTAATTATAGTATGGAAGTTGCCCCAGGAGAAATTACAGTCATTCTAGGGGAGTCGGGAAGCGGGAAGACAACAATACTACGTATGATCAATCACCTAGAAGAAGTTGATAAAGGTTCTATCTCGATTGATGATACTTACTTAGTTAAAGACGGAGAATATCAAGATAATCAATCTATTAAAGATTATCAATACAAGATCGGACTTGTATTCCAAGATTATCAATTATTCCCAAACTTAAGTGTGACTGAGAATTTATTATTAGCACCACTTTCGAATAAATTTGCTGACAAAGCAGTTTTAGAAGAAAGAGCGGCTTCATTGTTGGAACAAATGGGTGTCGGAGACAAAGGGGATTCTAAACCGAGCCAGTTATCAGGTGGACAAAAGCAACGTGTTGCGATTGCGCGAGCGATGATGATGAATCCAAGCTTACTTTGCTTCGATGAACCAACCTCTGCCTTAGATGAGAAAACTGTCGGTAAAATTGCGGAATTAATTACTCAACTATCTAATCAAGGGATTATGATTTTGATTATTACCCATGATAATGAATTAGTAAAATTATTAGGAGACGCAAGAGTGATTCGAACGACAGAATTTATCAAATAATGCTTGCTTTTGATACACCTGTTTGGTACACTAGCTCTTGTGTAAAATAATGCAGCGTTAAAACAGAAAGCGCGTCAACATTCTAAAACCTAATGAAATAAGTAGGGCATCGAGTAACCGCGGCTGCTAATGGTGAAAGTGAAAAGCGGAATGCACGCATTCGAGTTTTAAACAGAATTATTTTACTCCAAAAAAACTTATTGGAGGAATTAAATTATGTCAAGATATACAGGACCATCATGGAAATTATCACGTCGTTTAGGAATCTCTTTAACTGAAACAGGGAAAGAAATCGCAAAACGTAACTACGCACCAGGACAACACGGGAACAACTCTCGTAGAAAAATCTCTGAGTACGGATCTCAATTACAAGAGAAACAAAAATTACGTTTCATGTACGGATTAAACGAACGTCAATTCGCAACATTATACCTACGTGCAGGTAAAATGGAAGGAAAACACGGTGAGAACTTCATGGTGTTATTAGAAACTCGTTTAGATAACTTAGTATACCGTTTAGGATTTGCTAATACACGTCGTCAAGCACGTCAATTAGTTAACCACGGTCACGTTACTGTAGATGGTAAACGTGTTGATATTCCATCATACTTAGTATCACCAGACCAAGTGATTGGTTTACGTGAAAAATCTCAAGAATTAGCATTAATCAAAAACAACTTAGAAAACGTTGTTTCTCGTTTAGACTTCATCTCATATGACGAAAACTCTAAAGAAGGTACTTTAACTCGTTTACCAGAACGTAGCGAATTAAATGCTGAAATTGATGAGTCATTAGTTGTTGAGTACTACAACAAATTAGGCTAATCTTTAGTAAAGATTTAATAACACAGAGTAATTTATATAACGGGTGTCAGTTTAGAGCTTATTCTAAACGGCACTCGTTATTTTCTGTCATAGGGTATAATAATAGGCTTACTTATTGCTTAAAATGAATGGATTCTTAAAAAAGACAATCGAATATTAAAAAAGACAAAAAATATCAGGACCACAAAAGTGATCCTGATATTTAAATTATTAGTATATATTATTCTGGAGCATCTGGAACTTCAATGTCTCCGTCTATAATTTGTTGTTTGTAATCTTCGATGACTTCTAATGATTCATCGGTTAATCTTCCTTCTGCGATACCTACACCATCGTTAGCAAGGTTAAACCATTGGATGCCAGGTTCAAAGCCTTCTTCCATCATAGTATTACTGAAAGAGTGAATGGCATTCCCAGTGTTCTTTAAAGTAGAAGTTAAGTTGATATTGCGAGTTTCACCATCAATATCTACTTCACCTTCAGCACTTTGGTCTAAATCAACACCGATGACCCATAAATCTCGGTCAGGTTCAATACTTACTAAGTCTTTAGCTTCTGAGAATACACCGTTACCAGTAGGGCCTGAAGCATGGAAGATGACGTCAATATCATTCGAATACATCGTCGCAGCAATTGTACGACCAATTGATGGATCGGTAAAACTTCCTGCATATTGAATTTCGATATCAATAGAATCGTCGACGGCTTGAACACCCGCAACGAAGCCGGCTTCAAACTTATCAATAACAACGCCCTCAACACCGCCAACGAATCCAACTTTATTCGTTTGAGTCGTAGTCGCTGCAGCTACACCGGCAAGAAAAGCAGCTTCTTCATCGGCGAAGTTTAAAGAAGCAACGTTTGGTAAGTCAACGACTGAATCGACCATACCGAAGTATTGATCAGGATATTGTTCTGCAGTTTCCTGAACAGCTGGCTGTAATTTGTAGCCAATGGCAAAGATAATATCGATATTGTTTTGAGCAGCTAGATTTAGGTTTGTAATGTAATCAGCCTCTGTGTCTGATTGGAAATAAGAAAAGCCATCTAACCCTTGTTCTTTGTCGTGTTCCTCACCCCAACGTTGCATGCCTTCCCAGGCACCTTGGTTGAAGGATTTATCGTCAATACCTCCAACGTCTGTCACCATCCCAATGCTAAAATCATCCTGGGCTTGAACACTTACAGTGGAGAGCATAAGTAAACTTGAGAAAAGTAATAAAGATTTCATTTATTTACCCAACCTTTCAAATATAATAAATATAGTATAGCATGTTTCTATAATAGAATTAGTATTTTTAATATAATAAATCGAATTTCAGTAATTTATTGAATTATTTACATATATAGTGATAATTTATAATCATTTCTGTTATTATAGTAAGTGTATGGGTGTACTATAGAACAATTTGACAGGTTTGGAATGAT
Organism: Ruoffia tabacinasalis; assembly: GCF_042652985.1. Lineage (NCBI taxonomy): Bacteria > Bacillati > Bacillota > Bacilli > Lactobacillales > Aerococcaceae > Ruoffia > Ruoffia tabacinasalis. Next base: position 71,213 of record NZ_JBHSHQ010000049.1, read on the forward strand.
TTATATATACAAGTAGTATGATGACAAGTAAATATCTTGTCTATATTAGTACAGAAATAAAGTTGATTTAGATAAAAAGATGGAACATCGAGAACATAAACGATGTCATTAACGCTAATGCCTTTATTTATCTAGATAAATACTTTAATTAATGACTTGTAAATGCTATAATCTAGATTGACAATTTATGTAGTAAATTTAAAACACATATATATACTGATTGATGAGGAGCGAGACAATGAATTTAACCTTTACTGATATTTTATTTATCATCGTTATCCTCTTTCTTGTTGCATCGGGGGTTATTTTTTATCTAAGAACGCAGCGTGCGAAAGAGATTCGAGAACTAGAGAATCGTAAAGACGAGATGATGAGCATTTCAATTGCTGATCAGTTGTTTACGTTAAAGAATATGGACTTAGCGGGCCAAACGAAACGTAAATACGAAAGCCTTGTAGCAACTTGGCAAACTCTAACAAACTTCCAATTTACTGAAATTGAAGCGATGTTAGTTGGTGCTGAGCAATACAGCGAACAAATGAACTTAATGAAGGCTAAGACAGCTTTAGACGAAGCACGTGACTTACTTGATGAAACAGAAGTCCAAGTACACGATTTACATGATGAGTTAACGGCTTTACTAAAGATTAGTGAAGATAATCATGAACGTAATGAAGCGCTACTTGAACGATACAACACTGCTCGTAAAAGTATTATGAATCATTCATTTGACTATGGACCAGCCATTGAAACGTTAGAGAAAAACTTACAATATTTAGAGTTAAACTTTACTCGTTACAATGAATTAACAACAGCGGGCGATCATATTGAAGCGGATGATATGTTAGATACAATAGAAGCAGACTTAGGTAGCTTAGAAGACATTCTTGAGAAACTACCTTCAATGTATAACAAGATTAAGAAAGATTACGAAGATGCTTTAGAAGATATTCTTGATGGACACCAAAAAATGCTTGAAAGTCACTTTAACTTCGAAGGCGTGGACGTTCCTGAGAAAGCAGAAGAAATTCAAGAAAAACTGAACGAAGCGAAAAATCACATTAAAAATGCCGACTTAGTTGACGCGCAAACATTAATGGATAAAGCAGACCGTGAAATTAATTCATTATATGACTTTATGGAAGCTGAAATTGAAGCGAAGAATTATGTGAATACACATATTAATCAATTGCGCACGCGTTTCGAAGAAGTAAGAGAAAATAATCGTTATGCAGGGATTGAAGTAGACCGCATCGCGCAAAGTTATATCTTACACGAGAACGAAGTTGATCAAATCGGTGAATTAACTGAACAAATTAACGCAGAGTATGGACGTTTTACTGACACTGCCGGAACGATTGAATCCGATGGTGCAGTCTTTACTCAAGTTGCAGAACAATTAAGTCGTATTGAAAAGAATTTAAATGAATACGATAGCAAGCAACAAAAAATCGTTAAAGATTTAGGACAACTTAATGCACGCGAGCGTGAAGCGAAAACAAACTTAGATTCATATGAACTTGATTTACGTAACATGAAGCGACGCTTAGAGAAGCAACATTTACCAGGTTTAAGTTCTAATTACTATGAGATATTCTACAAAGTGACAGACGAGATTGAATATTTATCTAAACAACTAAATCGTGTTCGCATTGATATGGTTGAAATTGAAGGCTTAGAGAAACAATTAGCTGAAAACTTAAATAAATTAGATGAATTAACTGAGTCTACTGTCGATAGTGCAACACTAACTGAATATATGATTCAACATAGTAACCGATTCCGCTTTGACTATCCTGAGATGGATCAAGCCATTCATGAAGCAGAATACTTATTCTATGATGAATTCCGCTACGACGAAGCTTTAAATGTTATTGAAAAAGCTTTATACCGTGTTGACCGTGAAGGTCCGACTCAAGTTAGACGTATGTATCAACAAGAAAAACAAAATCGCGTATTCTAAACAATACAATAACCTTTGAATTTTGACTTTTAGTCGATTCAAAGGTTATTTTTATTTAAAACAAATTCTCAAAAAAAGACAAAAAAAGTCTACCTCATGTTATAATGAAGGTGGAAAATTTTTAATTTTTGGGGACTCCTATGCTATTGC
>NZ_JBHSHQ010000050.1:0-107442 GCF_042652985.1 Ruoffia tabacinasalis
AATTAATAACTTTACATAACAAATCTCTGTCCATAAGATGAGTTATGGAAAGATTTACATAATTCATCAATGATAAGTAGTTCAATTTTCGTATACTTTTTAATCAGCTTACGATAAGAACCATCAGCCTCATATTTCGCTAAAGCTAACTCGTCAATTAATTCTGGGAGACGAATGTATTTTACTTTTCTAAATTGACGACAGGCTTGAATACCGAAGGCATTGGCGATCCAGGTTTTTCCATTTCCAGAAGCACCCATTAAGATAATATTTTGGTGATTTTCAATATATCCTCCTTGCGCGAGTTTAGAAATAAGGTTTTTATCGAGGTGGCGATCTGGATAGTATTCGATCCCTTCAATAGAGGCATTTGGCTCACTAAATGTTGCTTGTTGAATTAAACGATCTAATTTATTCGATTTACGACGGGCAGATTCAGCGTCTACTAATAACTCAAATCGTTCCTCGAATCCTAAGGATTGGATAGATTCATCGCTTGTCTGTTGTTCATATAAGTCCGCCATTCCGCTTAATCGCATAGCTTTTAACTTTTCAAGTGTTTGTTCATTTCTCATTTATTTTTTCCTCCAAAATAGGCTGCACCGCGGACAAATCCATATTTGCTATCCGTTTGCTCCTCTATAATTGATGCTTTCGAATCAGTATTTAAAGCTTTCTTGCGTTTCTTTGCACGACTGAGAATGGATTTTAGTAATGAGTTTGTGGGCTCTTTTGCGACAGACATCAATGTGTGGCAGCCAGCTTCTAACTCTTCTAACGAAGATTTAGAGGCTATATTTCTTAATGTAGCGAGTAATTTCAGGGCTTTCTTTTCAACGTTATTGGAAAGAATATAATCGACATAGTCGTAAGTGCTTGGGCCAATATCCTCTGCCCATAATAAATTTTCTTTGGGAGTATGAGTTAAATAACGACGGTGATTATCAGGCATATGATCGATATTTGAAGAGTATTGACCAATGTCGCCTCGAAGTCGTTTATGAGATGCAATTCGATGTTCATTGAAGTACACTTCTATTAAGTGATCAGTTATTCTTACTTCTACTTCGTCATTGACATATTCATAGGGAACAGAATAAAACATACGCTCCACCTGAATATGGTAATCTAATTGGACTTTAGATATCCGCCATTGAGACTGTGTAAATCGCGGGTGACGAAGGGAGCCTAAGGACGGAAGTTCTTCTTCCTGAAAGACTGTAAACCTTGAACCAGGTCTTTTTTGAAAAGCTTCTTGATTCAATTCTTGCGTCTTTTCAGAAATTGCCTGGTTCAATTCTTTTAAACTAAAGAACGTTTCGTTTCGCAAGGCGGCGATGACTTGACGACTAATAAAGCCAACGTTTCCTTCAACCGAGGATTTGTCTTTTGGAGCCCTTACACGTGCAGGGACGATCGTAAAACGATAATAGTCACTTAATTGTCGATAACCTTCATTTAAAAGTGGCTCTGAGTAATCTGTTTTTGTTACACCCGTTCTTAAGTTATCTGAAACGACTGTTTCAGGTACCCCTTGGAAAAATTCTAAGGCATGAATGTGAGCAGCTAGCCAATTATCTGTTTTCATGTCATAAAAGCCTTCAACATAGCTATATTGACTGAATGGCCAGGTAGCTACGAAAATATAAACTTTAATATCTTGTCCATTCTCACTATTTTTAACGGACAAGGTGCTACCAGCCCAATCCACTTCTAAGATTTCACCGGGTTTGCGATGTATCGGCATGGTTAGTTTATATTTCTTACCGTAGTGTCCATATTTCTCGCAAAATGTTCGATAAGCGTAGGGCATTTTGTTTTGAATCTTTGCCTCCTGTTCATACTCTTTATGCAAAAGTTTGAGTGTTACATTCTTTTTGAGCAGTTCTTTATGGATATAATCCCAGTCTGGATCGTAATATCCACGTTGATTCGCACTTTTCTCGGGAAAGAGATAATCTTCCAACCAAGGATTATTCATCTCTTTAGATAATTCTTCTAAGCCTTTGGCTTTTGCTTGATTCACAACCTCTCTAATTTTGTCTCTTGAATGCCCCGTACTGGAAGAGATTGTTCGTTGAGAAATCCCTTGTAGATGCATTTCAAGAATCTTATGATAATTGATCATAAAAATAACCTCCTGTAACTTATTTGTATGAAAACTCATACATAAAATAAGTATACAGAAGGTTATACAATTGGACGATTATTTTCGCACTTGGTGGACTTTTTGCTCGCATACAGTGGACGAAAGTTCCGCACTGGTGGACGATTCCTAATGCCGTATTCATCTTCTGCTCCAAAAGAGCTTCATTATTTGGTTAATGCTTTGGAAAGTGCCATAAAGATACATCGAATAGCTAGCTAAAGTACAGCGTGACAATACCACAATAACATTATTATATTGGGGCTGGTAATTAAGTCGCCCTAAATAGTAAAAATGCGATGAACCAATCAGAATTCTGATTGTTTTATCGCATTTTATATTTTTGATTGAAGAACTCCGAGAAGCTTCTGCTTGTCTTCTTGCTTCGATTGCTAATTTTTTTAAATTCATGCTCATAAGCATGATACCTATATCATTATGTACTTCTTGTTTACCTCTCACATGCGCTCTGCGCATACCAAATACACCTTTCATGCGACCAAAAACGGTCTCTATGTCAATCTTACGTTGTGCATAGATTTCTTTTCCAGGTGTGCTCTCCAAATTCTCTTTAGCTTTGTGTTTGAAATACTCCCAATTATTATTGACCGCCGTCTGGCGCTGTCTACCTTTCGGTGTTTTCGCTAGTTTATTTAAACGGTCATCCATTTGCTCGGAATCAGCTTTATATATTTTAAACTGCCTTTGAAAACCATTTTTATCATTTCGAGTACTATAATGTGAAAAATTAAAATGAACACCATCTAAATCAGTATAGGAATCTTCAACCTCGTTATAGGACCAGTTCTGACGATGCTTTGGATTATTTTTGTGCTTTTTACTTTGTTCTTTATGATACATTCCATACGGAATCAATGGTACTTTCTCAAAATCATCGGTAATAGCCATATAATTTTCTTCACTACCATAACCAGCATCAACAACAATATATTGGAACATATCAAGTGTTTGAATCGAGTCTAGAAACGGAATAAGTGTACGCGTATCTGTTGGGTTCGGAAAAATATCAAAGTCAATGACATATTGATTACTAGAAGCTACCTGAAGATTGTAACCAGGTTTCAATTCACGATTTTTCATTGGATCTTCTTTCATGCACATGAAGGTAGCGTCTGTATCTGTTTTAGAAAAACTATTTCTTCCATCAAATAGTTCATTCGCTTCTTCATGTTTCTGTTTTCGTGGTAGGAAATCATTCGCACATTTATTTCGATGCTTTTTTAGCGTGCGACGACGTCGCTTGTGTTCAGAACCACCTTTAGGTATGGTTGTCTCATTTTTGATTTTTACTTCAACCTCATCAAGAGCTTCATCTAGACTATCAATGATCTTCTCGATTCCGATAGACATGGTTAATTCTTCTTACGTTATAGCAATATCTACATTCGTTTGAATAAGTTCTTCATACAAACTAGACACTTTTTCAATTAGACCAGCTTCATAATGTTCAATCACTTTTCGCCAAGTAAAACTATAGATGTTCGCATCTGCTTGAATTTTTGTACCATCAATAAATAAAGAATCCTTGTAGATTAAATCATTCTCACTTAAAAGTGTTGTGAATAGGACAAATGAATACTTAATCAGATTTGATGCATGTTCACTTGATCGAAAGTTATTGATAGTTTTATAGCAAATAGAGGTATCCCCAGTTAGCCATTTCATAGGAATTGATTCTTCGTTCATCTGTTCAATTTTTCGACCAGAAAATGTTGAGCGGCTATATGCAAATAAACACATTTTTAATAGCATTGCGGGGTGAAAAGCTGGACATCCCGTATGTGACGTCTCATCTAAAAGAACTTCCGTAGGAATTGAATCGACAAATCGGCTAATCAATCGAGCTTCATGATCATTTGGAATCGTAAAATCTAATTGTAGTGTTAATGCAGTCTCCATTGTGGTATAATTTTGGTACATAACGAGCCCCTCCTTAGTTGTTGGTCGTACTTCAATTATAAGGTTCAGGGCTCGTTTTGTCTTTTAAAAAATACTAAAACTACCCATTTATTTTTCACAATAAATGGGTGGTTTTTTATACTGAGACTGAGTTTTTTCCCAGCTCCTCGTTATTTTATTTGATTTTTTTGGCTAGCTCAAGAGCTTTACTTGTATTTTTAAAATGCAATTTAGCTGTTTTATCTAAGACACTTTTACCATGTTTTTTAATGAGTTGAGCAGCAAGTACATCACTGGCTTTGCCTGCACCAGACGGCAATACTTTATTAAATGGTTTCCCAAGTGTTTCAAGAGATTCTAAGAAAGCAGCTCTAGCAATAATTGAAGCACTTGCGACCGCTAGATGATGACCTTCACCTTTTTTGACAAAGTAGACATCATCTTTAATAGGATGTTGTTCTTTTTGTAAGTATTTAAAGTAATTATTTGCGGGAGTAAATTGATCAATTAAAATCCCACGCATCTCTTCTTTTTGGTCTTGGTTCAATTTAGTTAATAATTTTCCAATAGTGAAATTATGCAAAGATACTTTGATACTGACAGCATTATAGCCTTTTTCAATCGCTTGATTATACTTTTCAGGCGTACAGACTGTTAGGTGATAAGGAACGGACATCTTTAATTCTTCAGCAATCTTAACAATTTCCTTATCGTTTAAGAGTTTTGAATCTTTTACGCCTAACAATTTAACTAATTCAAATTGACTCGGTGATAAATAAACACTACACACTGTTAAAGAGCCAAAGTAACTTCCATTTCCAACTTCATCACTCCCGATAATTGGCCAGTTAGCAAAGCCTTCTGGAAGTTCTGAAGTCGATGGCTTCGTTCTACTTTTTGGCTTAGAGCTGCTCGAGGATGAGGCTTCCCTGTTATTTTGCCATTTACCTAGCTCATCTTGGCTATCATTTCCTTGAAAGAGTACTTTTCCACTTGTATAACCAGTAATCGTTGTCGATCCTACTTTGGCACGAAATTCACTGTAAGGAACTGGATCAACTAAATTATTCTTGTAATGTTCGTGCATTTTGTTAAAGGTTGCTTTATTTACTTTAATACTTTCTGAGGCCATTCACTTCATCCTTTTCGATTGTTCTGTGATATATTATAATGAACATTGGGCAAATTGTGAAATAGATTTGAGTATTATAAGACTATTTCATATAAAAATGAATTTATAACAAAAATTTGGTAAAATAAGATAAGCAGTTGAAAAGGATGAGTAATAATGGAACGGAATTTACGATTTAAAGCAAAAATTGCAGGAAAAGAATACACAATTGTGGGGCAAAAATCAGCGCTACATCTAAATTCAGTAGTTGATATTGTAAATAATCAGCTACAACAATTAACTGAACTGACACCAGAGTTAAATAATGAAGATCGAAGTATCTTAATGTCAGTAAATGCTATTTCGGATCAGCTTATGAAAGAACAACAAATTCTTGAGCTAGAGGAAGAGATTGAACAATTAAAGACACAAATAGAATCTAAACAATCAACACGTCCGAATTATTCAAGAAGAGATCAAAGTAATTCGCACCAAGTACCATATGAACGTGAATGATTAGTCAGATAGGAGAGATGCTATGTTAACAATTATTATACTTATTGCCTTACTTATTAGTTTTTATTCAGGTTATCGTCGAGGTTTAGTATTACAACTGATTCGTTTAGTTGGGTATATTATTACCTTTGTACTTGCGACACGTTATTTTCAACCATTATCTGAGATTGTCGAAATGCTCATACCATTTCCCTCAGTTCAACCGGATACAAATTTAGCTTTTTATGATGAAGCGACGAGCTTCTTCATCGATGATGCTTTCTATCGAGTGATTACTTTTATCCTCATAGGTTTAATCGGTGGGGTTATTACTAACTTTTTATCTTTATTATTCACCCGTGTCATGTATTATGATTTACTCAACCATTTGAATGCTATTGGTGGTGGAGTAGTGAACGTATTAATTACTTATGTTATTGTCTTTTTCTTTTTATTCGTTCTATCACTGATTCCGATTGAATTTATACAACAACAGTTTGTTGATAATCCGATAGCTTATCAAATAGTGTCGAATACGCCATTTTTCTCAAACTTTGCTGCAGAAACTTGGTTCAATTTCAATCCATTTTCTTAAGAAATAGCGGTGTTCCTATGAATGGCATAGGGACACTTTTTTTGTTATAATATATAGTTGATAGTAAGAGATAGAAAGGAATGATGTTTTCTGTGAGTAATGAGAAGATTTTTGACACATTAGAATTCGACAAAGTACGTCAACGTATCAAACAATATACTCAAACAGAACTTGCTCAGAGTAAGATAGCTAATATGAAACCATCGAATAATTACGAAACGATTCAAAAGTGGCAAGATGAAACTGAGCAGTCACTGAATCTATTGTTGCAGGATCGTCTTATTCCGGTACCCCGGTTACGATCATTGGATCAACCTTTAAAGAGATTAGAATTAGGTGCCAGTCTCAATGGTAGAGAACTCGCAGAAGTTGGTAAGTTGTTAACGTCAACGAAGCAAGTCATTCAATTCTTTGAAATTTTAGCTGATGATGAGAAATATTTCCCGGCATTACAAGCCTGGGTAGATCGTTGTATTCATCTGCCAGAAGTTGAGAAGCTAATTCATAATGCCATTGATGAAGATGGAAGTGTCTTATCTTCGGCATCGAGTCAATTAGCATCTATAAGAAGAAATCAATCCAATACAGAACAACAAGTGCGAAATCAATTGAATCAAATTTTAAAGAGTCGTGCGAATCAATTAACGGATACTTTAATTACAATTCGTAACGGGCGCTATGTTGTTCCGGTGAAAGCAGAATATCGTAATCAAATGGGCGGAACAGTCCACGATCAGAGCAGCTCTGGGCAGACTTTATATATGGAACCACAAAGCGTGGTAAATTTAAATAACCGTTTAGCGGAATTAAAAGTTGCTGAGCGAAAAGAAATCGAACGGATTCTGGATGAAATATCACAGAGCTTAATGCCATATACAAATGAAATTCGAACAAATCAAGAGATGTTAGCTCAATTAGACTTTATTCAAGCTAGAGCAGGGTATAGCCGTGAGATTGACGCGACTAAGCCAATCTTATCAAAAGATTTAATCGTTGCCTTATGGCAAGCGAGACACCCGCTCATTGCATCCGAAGATATCGTTGCGAACGATATTTTACTTGGAGAAGAATATAAGGCTTTAATTATTACCGGACCGAATACGGGTGGTAAGACTATCTTGCTTAAGACGTTAGGCCTATTGCATTTGATGGGACAATCAGGCTTACATATTCCAGCTGAAGCTGGCAGTCAAATAGGTGTGTTTGATAATGTTTATGCCGATATCGGTGACGAGCAATCGATTGAACAAAGTTTAAGTACGTTCTCGAGTCATATGACAAACAATGTGAGAATTATTAACGATGCGACACATGAATCTTTAGTTTTATTCGATGAGTTAGGTTCAGGGACGGACCCTCAAGAAGGTGCTGCGTTAGCGATGGCAATTCTTGAACATTTTAGAAAAATGGGTACAACCATTATGGCAACGACTCACTATCCTGAATTGAAATTATATGCCAATGATGCTAAGGACACAATTAACGCGAGTATGGAATTTAATTCGGACACATTATCACCGACATATCGCTTATTAATAGGTGTCCCGGGTAGATCTAACGCACTCGAAATTTCTAAACGTTTGGGACTGCCAGATTCGATTCTTCTAACTGCTCAAGAAGGTGTATCTAGAGATGATCAATCCTTTAACGAGATGGTGGCTAATCTTGAATTTGAACGCCGTTCAGCTGAACAAGATCATATGAAAGCAGAGAAGTTCCTGGATGATGCAGAACAATTACATAAAGATTTACGACACGAATACAATCGCTGGTTAGAGCAAAAGAGTAAAATCGTTGAAAAAGCGAAACAAGATGCTAATGAACTCGTGCGCGAGAAACAGGATGAAGCAGAAAAACTATTAAGTGAAATAAGAGAATTACAACTCGAACAAGGACAAAGTAATACGATTAAAGAACATGTGCTTATTGATAAACGCTCATCCTTTGATGACTTGAAATTGCCGGAAGAACTTAAGAAGAATAAAGTGCTTAAACGTGCGAAAGAGAAGAAGAAACTGAAACCTGGGGATGACGTAGAAGTTCTTTCATATGGCCAAAGAGGCTCTATTGTTGAACAATCTGGAAAAGATAAATATGTTGTTCAAATGGGAATCTTAAAGATGAAGATTGCCGAAAAAGATTTAGAACCGCTTAAGAAAGTTGAAGAACCAACGAAAGTAAATGTACAAAGAAATGTTGGACCCAAAGTTAAAACGACACTCGACTTACGTGGCCAGCGTTATGATGCGGGCTTATCCAAGTTAGAAGAATATTTAGACTCAGCCCTTTTATCAAATCACTCAATGGTGACGATTATTCATGGTAAAGGAACTGGTGCATTAAGAAAAGGTGTACAAAAAGCACTTAAAGAGCACCCGCAAGTCGATCGCTTTGAATACTCACCGCCAAACGCAGGTGGCGATGGGTCAACGATTGTTTATTTCAAATAATAAATTTAGTCATTACAATAAGTATTTGAGCAATTCGATAGTCTTCAATACTATGAGATGTTATAATAGTTTTATGAAAAGGGAGGAATGTAATTATGACACAAGCAATATCAGATGATCAATTTAATGCAAAAACAGACGAAGGGATTACCTTAACGGATTTTTGGGCACCTTGGTGTGGACCTTGCCGTATGCAATCACCTATCGTGGATGAATTAGCTGAAGAAATGGACGACGTTGAATTCTACAAAATGAACGTAGACGACGAACCTAAGACAGCTCAATCATTTGGAATTATGTCAATTCCAACACTTTTAATCAAAAAAGATGGCGAAGTTGTTGAAAAATTAGTAGGATACCACGACAAAGCCCGTTTAACTGAGATTTTAAATCAATATAAATAATAGATAGATTAGATTTTAGCATTCATCTTACTTTTAAGGTGAATGCTTTTTTTGATTTTTGGGAAAAATTAGATATACTGATAGTATTTCTATAAGTCAAAAGGGACTTGAATTCCCTCTAGTTATATAAGGAAAACTAGACTATAATTGATGTGAGAGGTGTATGAAAAGATGTCAAAAAGAGTTTTAGTCGTAAATGATATTCCAGGGGCAGGTAAAGTGGCTGCCAATATAAATATTCCGATATTATCCGCAGGTGGATTGGAAGTATCCATTCTCCCAACGATGTTTGTATCGACCCAAACAGGGGAAAGTTATGCTAATATTATTCGTCATGAAATGAATGAAGATTTTAAACGAACGGTTGAAGTTTGGAAGGCAAATGATATTCATTTTGATGTCATGATGACTGGGTATTTTTCAACTACGGAGCAAGTTGAATTATTTACTCAATATTATCGTGAGGAGAAACGGTTGAATCCAGATTTAATCTTGTTAATGGATCCGATTATGGCCGATCACGGGAAATATTATCCAGGTTTCGACCATCAAATCGCAGAAAAATTCTCAGCATTAATGAAAGAAGCGGATATTGTCTTCCCGAATATTACAGAAGCATGCTTTATTACGAATACACCTTATTCAGAATCGATGACGGTTGAAGAGTTAGACGAAGTGAGTCGTAAATTAATTGAGTCTGGTGCGAAGTATGTCGCTATTACTGGCGTTCGTTTACCTGATAAAATGCCAGATCAAATAGGCTTTTATGTTAGAGGACACAATGATTACCAGAAGTTGCTGATGCATAGATATTATCCGCAACATTTCTTTGGTACTGGAGATATTGTCGTGAGTTCGACAACGGTTTGGTATAGTAGAGGGCTATCCATTGAAGAGTCTCTAGTGAAGACAGGAAATATTATCGAGCAATCATTAGACAATACGTTAGCCTTGAATCGTGATATCAAATGGGGAATTTATTTCGAGCCAACTTTAAAGGAATTCTTCCCTCAATAAAATATAGAAAGGAATTTTTTAATGAAAGATGTAACCGATACATTTAACAACAGGAAGTGGAAAGATTCTTTCCAAAACAGGATGTCCAAGAATAAATTAAGTGGAGGGAAAGTACGTTATTTATATATTGTACTAGCGATTTTAATAGCTCTTTACTACTATATTATGCTTCCACCATTACATTATGCTTCACTTGATTTTTGGATTTTCTTATTCCTTATTGCAGCTGGTGTTTTAATTATTGAATTGTTAGCAGATAGTGTAAAAACATTTTCCAAACTTAAAAACGGCGAAACTGGCTTTAATATGCCAAAGTTCTCTTTGAAATATAAATTATTAGTGTACCCATGGCCAATCTTATTAGTTATTGGTGTGGTAACTTACTTCGTCTTATCACCTGTATTCTTTTCGGATGGGTATTCAAATATGATTACAGTGGATCAAGCTTCTTTCGAAGAAGACTTTCCTGAGACGAATATTAATCAAATCCCTCTAGTTGACCGTGATACGGCTGAACGATTGGGGAATAGACAATTAGGGAATATAACAGAACTTGTTTCTCAATTTGAAGTAGCTGAAGATTATACACAAATTACAATCGATTCAGCTCCTTACCGTGTATCACCACTAGAATATGCTGGTTTCTTCCGTTGGTTAAATAACTTCCAAACAGGGATTCCTCATTATATTCAAGTTGATAATGTCACAGGTGAGGTTCAATTACAAACACCTCCTGAACCTATTCGCTATAGTCACTCAGAAATTTTGAACCGAGATGTCATGCGTAAGTTACGTTTCTCAAATCCATTTGCATTATTTGAAGCACCAACCTTTGAAATTGATGATGAAGGTAATCCTTATTATATCGCTTCAACATATACACGTAATTTCTTTATTAGAGAACCAGAAGTAAATGGTGTCATTGTCTTGAATGCGATGACAGGTGAGACGAATACGTATTCTTTAGAAGAAATTCCAAGTTGGATCGATCGAGTGTATGGTGCAGATTTAATTATGCATCAATTAACGATGCAAGGTCACTACCGTAACGGATTCTTTAACTCACTTTTTGCTCAAGAAGGAGTGACAGAACCAACGGCAGGTTATAATTATTTACCAATTGGTGATGATTTATACTTATATACAGGTATTACATCCGTAGTGGCAGATGAGTCGAATATTGGTTTCGTCTTAGTAAACCTAAGAACAAAAGAAGCACAAATGTATCCATTAAGTGCAGCTGAGGAGTTCTCAGCAATGCGTTCAGCTGAAGGTAGTGTTCAAGAAACAAGCTATACAGCGACATTCCCATTACTTATAAACATTAATGGAAACCCGATGTATATCCTGACATTGAAAGATAATTCAGGCTTAATTAAAGAATATGCTTTAGTTGATGTTCAAAACTATCAAAGTGTTTATATCGAATCAAGTGTGTCTCAATTAATGCAAGCTTACGCAGTTGATAACCCATTAGACATTGAAGAAATCGAAACAGAAGATGACTTGAATGAATTTACAGGAGAAGTGGATGCTGTTCAAGCGGTTGTTGTCGAAGGAAATACAGTTTATTACTTCACATTTGATGGTACAGTTTATAAAGCTGATATCACATTAAATGACCACTTACCATTCTTAGAAGCAGGTACAGAAGTTGACTTTACAGCTACAGAGTCTGGAGAAGTCAGAGAAATTGAATGGTAAACAATAATATAAATTAAACAAAAGACCCACATATTTGAAAGTATGTGGGTCTTTTGCTATGGATATGAAAAGGAATATGATTTGGCATATGAATATGAATTCGATATACTTAAAACGTTAAAGGAGTAGAGGAGGCTATTATGTTAAAAGTAAGCAATTTAGTTAAGAGTTTTGGCGAGTTACGAGCAGTCGATGGCGTATCGTTTGAGATTGAGGATGGAATAATTCTAGGAATGATCGGCCAAAATGGATCTGGTAAAACGACAATCTTTCGAATGATATTAGATTTTTTAACCCCAGAAGAAGGCGGTAAAGTTAACTGGAACGGTGAAAAATTAGGGAATAATTTGTATGATATTATCGGTTATTTACCAGAAGAACGTGGATTATATGAAACTATGACTATCGAACAACAAATCACCTATTTCGCTCAATTGCGTGGGATGCAAAAAGACGATATTGATAATAGAATCGATGAATGGATGAAAAAATTTGATGTTAAAGGGACACGAACAGATAAGATTAAAACTTTATCTAAAGGGAATCAGCAAAAGGTCCAGCTCATTGCGACGTTAATTCATGAGCCTAAATTAGTTATCTTAGATGAGCCATTTAGTGGACTCGATCCGGTGAATGCGGAGTTATTAGAACAAGGCATTTTAGACTTGAAAGAAAAGGGTAGTGCCATCATCTTCTCAAGTCATAATATGAATAATGTCGAAGAGATTTGTGATAAATTAGTCATGATTCACCACGGAAAACAATTATTGTATGGTGAAATTAATGAAGTGAGAGAAAGCTTTGGAAGAACGTTTATCTATATCGAAACTCCTGATTGGACACTTGAAGAAATCAGAGAATTAGAAGGGGTCATCGATGTGAAGGAAACGAGAAAAAATCAATATACATTGAAACTCGAGGATGCATCTTATGGTGAACCTTTATTTAAAACAATTTCTAAAGGTGAATACTTACCGAAGTTTAGTCAACAGCCACCGACCTTAGAGGAAATATTTAAGATGAAAGCAGGTGAAGCCATTCATGAATAGATTAGGAGTTATTATTAAAGAAGTCTATCGAAAAAATGTCCTGTCTTGGTCATTTTTCTGGATGATTGCCTCACCAATTATAATGGTAGGTGTTGTGTTAGCTATTGGTTATTTCGTCGGTAGCAGTCAGTCAGATTCATCTGTGGGTAATATTGCGGTGATTGATGCGAATGCTGAAGTACAAGAGATTATTGAAGAAGTTAATACTGGAAATCAAATACAATATGATTTTGATCGTAGTCAAGCAGATGAAGCTTTACAGACCGATGACATAGACGGTTATTTAACATTTGGAGATGATGTTTCTAATCCAATGTATTACCGTAAAACTACAAGCAAAGATATTTCATTAGCACCTTTTGAAGAAGCCTTAAGTCAATATAATTTCGTCAATTCAGCGGAAGAAATGGGCTTGACCGGTGAATAATTAACTCAAATTCAAGATACAGCCGTATCGATTAATAGTATTAATGTGAGTAGGAATGAGGCCGGTGAAGTCGTTGAACAATCTGCTCAAGATCCTGTGATGTTTGTAAGGATTGGGATTGCTTATGCTGTTTCAATTATTGTATTCATATTTATTATGAATTATGTGAGTATTATTTCTCAAGAAATCGCAGTTGAAAAAGGGTCGCGAATTATGGAAATTATACTTTCTAGTGTGTCACCTACCGCCCATTTCTTAGGGAAATTGATCGGGATATTATTAGTGATAATGACTCAAGTCGTTATTTATATTGGTTTGTACTTCTTAATTTCTTTTGTTTTACGTCAATTGAATCTACTTGATTCTTTTGAGGGGTTAAATATCGGTGAACTGTTACAAGGTAGTAGTAATGTTGTTATCTTAGGTATCGTCTATGCCATCAGCGGTATATTAATTTATACAGTTCTTGCCGGTTTCTTAGGTTCATTAGTATCTAAGACTGAAGATGTTAATAAGATGATTACACCGATTATATTTTTAGCTCTAGGTGGTTTTTATGTTGGAATGTTTGCATTGAATTCAACGAATAATCCCTTAGTTCGAATTACATTGCAAATTCCATTATTTACACCATTTATCATGCCATTTAGAGTCGCTGCAGAGACTGTAAGTTCAACTGAAATCGTCATTTCAATTGTCGTTTCTGTCTTATTTATGGCCTTTGTACTTTGGTTCTCACTTCTTTTCTATAAGAGCAATGTTCTTATCTATAGTGACAAAGGGATGGTGAATGCCTTCAAGCGTTCATTTGCCTTATGGAAAAGTGAAAGAGCAAGTAAATAGAATTTATGTATTGAAACAATCCATGTGAATGGATTGTTTTTTTGTGAAATTTTAGACACATTTTTTAGCATTATTTTGTAATCAGCGTTATACTATAAGTTAATAATTATTTGTTTACTTTCGGAGCGATTTATTCTCTCCACTTAATATCGATGCGATATTATTAATACGGTACTTTTAGAAAAGAGATGAATGTATGAAAGAATTACCCATAGGCTTTATTGATTCAGGGTTTGGTGGTTTAACAGTTGTAAAGCAAAGTTTAAAACAACTACCCAATGAATCAATCATCTATCTAGGTGACAGTGCACGCGCACCATATGGGCCGAGATCATTACAAGAAGTTAAACGATATATATGGCAGTTGACGAATTTCTTACGCGAAAAAGGCATCAAAATGCTTGTCATTGCTTGTAATACAGGGACAGCAGCCGCGTTAGAAGAGATTCGAGCGACATTAGCTATTCCAGTGGTTGGTGTGATTCATTCTGGTTGTCGTACAGCCATTAAGAATACTACTGGTGGACAAGTTGGTGTTATTGGAACCCAAGGGACAATTAATAGTAATATGTACGAAGAAGTGATGCTTGAAAAAGCTGACTCACTTAATATTACGAGTATCGCTTGTCCTGAATTTGTTGAACTCGTAGAGTCTCAAAATATTGAAACGGACGAAGCTTTTGATATTATAAATCATCGATTAGAACCCTTAAAAGAGGCGAAAGTAGATAGCCTTGTTCTAGGATGTACACATTATCCCTTACTGATTGACAAGATTCAAAAGGTCATGGGACAAGAGGTGACTTTGATTGATTCTGGGGTTGAAACGATTAATGAAGTGAGTACATTACTTGATTACTTTAGTTTAAGTCGTACCGCAGAAGAAGCAGCACTCACACCAGCAACGCAAGCAATTTACACGACAGGCAATGCTTCGGAATTTGAAACATTCGCCCGTCAATGGTTAAAGCAACCCGAACTTAAAGTTCAAGAATGTGATATAAAAGGAGAGATTATCGTTGATCGTCATGATAGCTAGTCATAATCAAGGGAAAATCAAAGAGTTTAAAGAGATGTTCAAAAACACTGATATCGAAGTAAAATCATTATTAGATTACCCTGACGTTGAAGAAGTTGAAGAAACTGGAACAACATTTGAAGAAAATGCGCGTTTGAAAGCTGAAACAATTGCCAATGAATTACAGGTCATTGCTTTAGCGGATGACTCAGGCTTAGTTGTACCATCATTAAACGGCGAACCGGGTGTATATAGTGCAAGATACAGCGGGGAACCGAAAGATGATCAACGAAATAATCAAAAATTATTAACCGAGATGGCAAGTTTTGAAGGGGAAGACCGCCAAGCATACTTTCAATCGGTATTAGTGTTAGCATATCCAAATAATGAAAGTCTAGTGGTTGAAGGTAAAGCTTATGGTTATATTCTCAAAGAATTAAGTGGCGACGATGGATTTGGCTATGACCCATTATTTTATTATCCTGAGAATGAACAGACATTTGCTGAGATGCCTCTGACAGAAAAGAATAAAATTAGTCACAGAGCAAAGGCTATGCAAGAATTAAACAAAAAAATAGATACATGGATGAAGGAGCTGGATATTTATGAAAATGATGATATTAAGTGATAATCACGGACGTTGGAAAAAAGTATATGACATTGTTAAAGAAGTCAGACCAACAGTAGATTATATCTTCCATCTAGGAGATTCAGAATTTGAACAAGATGATTCAATTTGGGAATTAATCGATGGAGCGGTAGAAGGGAACATGGATGGTACTCATTATTATCCTATGGAACAAATTATCGATACACCTGAAGGTAAAGTATACTTAGTTCACGGACATGTTCAAAGTGTTAATCGGACAAACAGCGCGGTCATTGAATTAGCTAAAGAACGCGGAGCGAACTTTGCATTTCATGGTCACACTCATCAATTAAAGAGCGAATTGATTGATGATGAATTACTATTAGTTAATCCTGGTAGTTTAAATAATTCAAGAGGGATTCATCCATATAAAACATATGCGATTGTTAACGTATCTAAAGATGAATATGAAGTGACGTTCTATGATGAGGACATGAAGTTACTTGAAGAATTAACACACACCTATCCAAGATAAGAAAAATGCGATGAGCTTAAAAACTCATCGCATTTTTTATTATGTTTCGTCGTAAACGGAACTTGGAATTTTGAAATCTTGTTCTTGTAAGGCAAATAAAAATTCACGGTAGAAAATACTGGTATGCATATAATCTTCACCTGTTGCGACTGTAAAAGCAATCCGGTAGTTGAAAGTTTGATCAACCCCACGAACGAAACCAACAATCGAAGGTTCATCACGCATGACGTCATTGTATTTTTCATAAATCATTTGAGTAATTTCTTCCATTTCTGCTTCAAATGTTTTGAATTCTGTTTCGTCAGCTACAGGAATTTCAATTGTAACTTGTCGCGTACTACGGCTTTTATTGTTAATCGTTGTAATTAAGCTATTGGGAACATAAAACTTATCCCCACTTGCCGCTTGCAGTGTTGTTGTACGTATACCAACATCCTCAATTGTACCGGTGATTTCTTCCGCTGGAATTTCCACAAAATCTCCCACTTCAAAGTGATTCTCAAAGATTATGAAGAAACCATTAATCATATCATTAATGAGATCCTGTGCACCAAGACCAATCGCAACCCCAGCAATCCCAGCACCAGCTAATAGCGTTCCAACAGGAAAGCCTAAAGCAGTGAGTAGATAATAAATAAATAGGAAGTATAAGATATACATTGAAAAGTTACGAAGTAAAGTATTAATTGTCTTAATTCGTTGTGGTGATTGCTTCCCTCTAATATTAATACGTCCTGCAGGGTTCGCATCAAAGAATGATTCAACTAAGTATTTCACGACTAAAAAAATAACCGTGATTATGATTAAACGGAATAATATTGTTCCAAAATAAATAATATTCTCAGATGTTTCTTCTGGCATAAAATCCCTTAGAATTGCCTCTAAGTTTAATTGTCCGATTGCCAATTTATCACGCTCCTTTACTAAAATATAACAGAATTATCATGAATTAAATAGTTTTTTGCATGATTAGAAAGATACTTCAAAAATATTTTATAAAAAAATTCACTTAATAAGTATCCAATTATTTGTACAATATCCTTAAAAATGATATATTTATCCTATAAGAACAGGGAAGGAGTGAGTTAGAAGTATGACAATAGGAGAATTAGCTGGAATTATTGCAGCGCTTGCATTTGTGGTATTAGTTGTATTTATTTGTTTAAATTTATCAAAATTATCACAAATTTTAAAAGATGTAAACGAAACGGTGGCAAAACTAAATACTACTATTGATGTCGTGACAAAAGACGTAGATAATCTATCAATCGAAGTTGAGGGGTTATTGAACAAAGCGAACACATTAGTAGACGACGTAAATGGTAAATTAAGCAAAACAGACCCACTATTTGTTGCTATTGGAGATTTAGGTACTTCGGTATCTGATTTAAATGATTCAACTAAAAATATGACTTCAAATTTATTGAAAGGTGTAGGAAAGAAACGCAAATCACCGATTGAAAAATTTGTAAATTCAGCTAAGGGAGTAGCACGCAAACGACCATCAGCTGGAGAAGCGGCGCCGTCACCAAGAACAGAAACGTCGAATCAACCGGTGACTAAACCAAAACCACCTGTACCAACGGTAGATTCATTAGAGAAAGAATTATATGAATCAGAATTATTTGATATTAAACATAAACCAGCTTCAAAGACAGCTGGAGAAATAACAATAAAAAACTAAAAGAATGATAATAGAAAGGATGATTTGAATGAGTAAAAATGGAGGATTTTTCTTAGGAGCATTATTTGGCGCTTCAGTAGCAGGGATTGCTGCTTTATTATACGCACCAAAATCAGGGAAAGAATTACGTCGTGATATTGCCGTTGAAGTTGACCAGTTTTTAGATAGCGCTGGTGAATATACTGACTATGCAGTAGAACGCGGTGTTGAATTATATGATGCTGCCTATGAAACAACTGAAGATATTAAAGTAAATCTAAAAGATTCAGCGGATCAATTTAAATCTCAATTTGATGATATTCGTCAAGAAGCAACAACAGAATGGGATCGTGTAAAAAGCGATATGAAAGATTCAAAAGATGAATTAAGTAAAGATGCACAAAAATTAAAAGAAGATGCAGAAGACTTAGGAGATACTATCACTGTTGAAGCAAAAGATTTAGCAGATGATGTTAGTGACTCAACACAACACGTAAAAGCTTCAACTGAAGACGCAGTTGATACCGTGAAAAATGAAGTAAATAAATAATAAATTAGCAATGTGAATGATACATTAATTTAATGTATTATTCACATTTTTTTATTGACATTTTCATGAAAATATAGGAACATGGAGTCTTGGGTATATTTATATCATTTTCATAAAAACATTGCTGAAATCGTAATTCACTGGAAATAAAACGCTTGCAATAAAAAATGAATTGTGATAAATTTACAACAAGTAGATACTTATTTGAAAGAAGGTTAGCCCTATGGAAAAACAAACAATTACAATATATGATGTCGCTCGTGAAGCAGGGGTTTCTATGGCAACGGTATCTCGTGTTGTCAATGGTAATCCGAATGTTAAACCTAGTACACGCAAAAAGGTTTCAGAGGTTATTGAAAGATTAGATTATCGACCAAATGCCGTAGCTCGTGGTTTAGCAAGTAAAAAAACGACGACAGTTGGAGTTATTTTACCGAGTGTAACGAATTTATTCTTCTCATCTTTAGCTCGAGGAATAGACGATATTGCGTCAATGTACAAATATAACATTATCTTAGCAAACTCTGATGAGAGTCAAGAGAAGGAAGTACAAGTATTTAATACTTTACTTGCGAATCAAGTAGATGGAATTATCTTTATGGGACAAAATGTTTCAGAGTCTATTCGTAAAGAAATCGATCGTACATCAACACCCGTTGTTTTTGCTGGTACTTTAGTTGACAACCCTGAATATTATAGTGTGAATATTGATCACACGGTTGCTACAAAAGAAATCACAGCAGAATTATTAGAACATGGACGTCGCGTTGTTTTAGTGACAGATGAGCCAGAATTATTAACGTCTCAACACCGTTTAGAAGGATTTAAAGCTGCATATGAAGAAAAAGGTGTAGAGTTTGATGAAGATTTAGTTATCCAACAAGCACTAAGATATACAGATGCAGATAAAGTGTTAGAAGAACTACAAACGCTTAAAGCTGATAGTGTTATCGTTAAAGAAGATACATTTGCTGCGGCATTAATGAACGCTGCTTTAGACGCAGGCTTTAAAGTACCTGAAGACTTAGAAGTGATTACAAGTGATAATTCAATCGTTACTGAAATTGTACGTCCAAAATTAACAAGTATCCAACAACCATTATACGATATTGGAGCGGTTGCGATGCGTCTGTTAACTAAAATTATGAGTAATGAAGAAGTTGAAGAGAAACAAGTGATCTTACCGTATAAGATCAAACACCGTGGTTCAACATTGCACAAAGATTAAATAGTAATGAAAAAAATCCCGCTAAATTGTTTAATTAACAGTTAAGTGGGATTAATTCATTTGCTTGTATATTATATAAGGTGAATCAAATAAAATTGACTATGACAGCCTAATTGTCTTCATATTAGATAAAAGGTTAAATAATTAAAATCACCCTTAAATAGGGCATTAAGTCGTTAAAACGGACTATAATACTTAAGAAAAACAATAATAAAAAGACACTGAGAAAACTACTAGTAAAGTAGCCCTCAGTGCCTTTTTGATAATTAACCTTCCGGTGTCGATTCTGCCGGTTGTTCCTCATCACTTGAGTCATTATTTTCATCTGGATTCTCTGTTGTTTCATCTTCATTAGATTCATCCTGATTACTTTCATCGCCTTCGTTACTTTCATCACTTTCTTGAGATGATTGTTGTTGCTGCTGTTGCTGCCTTCTTTGTTGTTCTTGAGTTGAACGAACATTATTCCAGAATCGAGCAAGATCTTCTTCAGTAGATCCTAACATAAAGTCAAAGGTTAACTCAGGGGCAGGGTTAGAAACCTTGAATAATTCCGTCTTCGTCGGTCCTGTTAATTGATATGTATTACCATTGTATGTAAAACTACCAGGTAGAGTTCCTGTTTGTTCTAGAACGGTTTGTTCACGAACAGAATCAGGTTGAGCAAAGGTTTCTTCCGTTCCAAAAATTTCAGGACGGAGTCCATATAAATCATTCACAATACGTGACCAATAAATTTGACTACGAACACTTTCGCGGTCAAAACCATCATTCACATCAATCGTATAATCAGCATATCTTGAATCATATCCAATCCAAGATCCAATCGTAATCGATGGGGTAGAAGCAATGAACCAAATATCTTTAGAGTTTTCACTAATACCTGATTTTGCAATCCAATCTCCTGGGACATTCATGTATTCATTCGCTGTACGTCCTGTACCTTCGGTCATAGTGTCTCGTAACATGTCAACCATGATATAGTTTGTATCTTCCGAGAATACACGTGTCGGAGATTCGTTTTGTTGGAATACAACATTACCAAAAGCATCCTCGATACGTTCAATATAGTGACCGTCTACGTACTCTCCACCGTTAGCAAACGTTGAGAAAGCACGTGTTTCTTCTAGAACAGTAGGACCAGTAGTCACACCACCTAGAGAAAAGGCTAAGTTGTTTGTATCTTCTTCGGTATATGAGTCAATAGTATTGAAGCCCATACGCTCTAGATAATCAATCACAGGAATACCTTGAGAACGTAATTCGTCATAAATACGAACCGCAGGTATATTATCTGATCTTAATAGGGCAGTTCGAGCGGTCATTAATGTATCACTCACAACACTACCATAGTTCGTTGGTGCCCAAGTTGAACCATCTTCATAAGTTTCTACAAAAGCTGTATCCGGAATAACTGTAGAAGGGTTAATGATATTGTTCTCCACCGCAGGTCCATAAACGGCCATCGGTTTAATGGTTGAACCTGGTGAGCGACGCATTTGGAATGCGTGGTCAATTTGGTTATTCTCAAAATCAGTTCCCGCTACGAATCCAAGGACCGCACCAGTATTGTTATCAATTGCAACTAAACCAGTTTGAACTTCTTCAACATAATATGTTTCCACACCAGTCTCAGGGTCAGTGTAGACACCATCATAAACGGCACCAAGCTGATCCTCATAGGCTCTAGCTGATTCTTGTAGTTGGTCATAAATTTCTTTATCGATCGTAGAATATACACGGTAACCACCAGTACGTAACTGTTCTTCAGCTGCAAAGTAATATTCATTGTACCATTCATCATCGCTATAGACTTGCTTCCATGAGTATCCATCATCATGAATATTTAATAGCATAAGTTCTTCAATGGCACCATTCATAACCGCTTGATATAAGTATGATTGACGTATTTCTTCACGTGGCTCTGGTTGTAAGAAGTCTTGAGTAATATCATAAGCAATGGCTGTTTCATACTCATCTTTTGTGATTTTCTCTTCACGATACATACGATATAAAACTTCGTTCATCCGTTCGATACCAAATTGAAGAGATTCTTCATCACGAATTTCTCCATTTTGGTCGTAAGGAGTATATGTATAAGGGTCTTGGGGAAGTCCGACTAAGAATGCTGCTTGATTTAAAGAAACATCCTCTGGTGCTACACCAAAGATACCCTCAGCTGCTTTAACAATACCAGCCACATTATCTCCGTTATTATTTCTACCAAAAGGAGATACGTTTAAGTAAGCTGTTAATATTTCTTCTTTAGAAAAATAGTTTTCTAATCTTAAAGCTAATAGAATTTCATTCGCTTTTCTAAAGAAAGTTACATCATTGGTTAGCATTTGTTGCTTAACTAATTGCTGAGTCAGCGTTGACCCCCCTGTACCTGAACCTGTTAAGAAAGTTTGAAGTACAGCACGAAGCAATGCTTTTGGAACAATTCCCGGATGTTCTGCAAAATATTCATCCTCAGTTGCAATAAAACCGTCGACAATATAATTAGAAATATCGTTCAGATTCGCAACAGAACGAACAATATCTGTTCGGACATTGGCAATTGGGTTTCCGTCAGCATAGTATAATGTACTTTGTTGTTCTAGACGATTAATCTGTTCCGCCATCTCGCGTTCAGTAGGAGGGGGCGTATTTGCTACTAGATTCGCAAAGAATCCGATACCAGTACCACCAACAAGTGCTCCTGCTAAGACGATAATAATAATTAAATACATAATTAATCGTTTAATTACATTGAAAGTAACGTTAATTCCGAAAAACGTTTTGTCTTTTAATGAAAAGTTTTTTAGTGAATATTTGTCTTTTTTCTTTTGGCGTTTTTGTGTTTTTGGATCAACTGCTTCTTCTTCAGTTTCAGCATCAAAGTTCGTACTTGCAGCAACTCCGCCGGCTAATGCCGCAGTCCCAGCGGGATTTTCAATGCTTTGACCTAAGGGAGCGGCTGATACGGTTTCATCATCAGGGTTGAACACATGAATTGAATCCATTGAATCAGCCCAGTGTTCATCTGATTGACTTTCAGATTGCTCAGCGTCATCTATCTTAGCTTGCTTTTCAACATCATTAAAGTCATTTGTTCGGATTTGAGACTCAGAATCAGGTACATTTGCCTCACCCTCAAGTGGAGTAGGGTCAATCACTTGAGGGTGAGGCATTACTGGAACAATTGGTTTGTTCTCAGTATCCTTAGAATCCTCATGATTGTCGTTTGTTGAAGCTGACGGTGACTTAATTGTTTGATACGAATCTTCAATTTCTTTGTCCGAACTCATACCTTCAAGTTGTGCAATTCTTTCTTTACGACGTCGTTCCCGTTCAGCTAATAATCGATCAGGACTTGGGAGATCAGAAGCCGCATTGTGTGTTGAGTTATTATTATTCAAAGGCTCTTCTTTATTATCTTCTGTATCAGATAATGAAAAGACTGGCTTATAGGCACTTTTATCTGAATAAAGCTGATCATTGAGTTCTGATTCTCTGCGTTCTCTTACAATATTTCGTTTGATTGCATCATCTCTTAACGGAATGTTGCTTGTGTTAAGAGAGGCTCTTTTGGCTCGTTCATTTAAATCTCGGCTTTTCGCTGATTTAATATCTGAATAAGTAGAAGAGGGCGCTTCATTTGTTTCGCTAAATAACTTTTGAACCCGTTTAATTGACCGGTTTATCATTAAACTTGATTTATTCGGATCGAATTTATTATCGGGTGATGTATTTTCTTTATTAAAGTCCGAGTTAGAAGAGCTTTCCTTCCGAATATCAGAATAGCGTTCTTGTTGTTCCTCTTGAAAATCATCATAAAAGTTATCCCACTTATTAGAAGAGGGATGGTTATTTGATTCATTAGTATCTTCAGACGGAACTTTACGATTTGAGTGGCTATCTTCAATAGGCTCGTCAAATGAAATATCAAAAAACTTACTATCATTAGAATTATTTTTTGAATTTTTATCAGTCATTGATTCACCATCTTCCTTTTAAAATTTATTATTAAGCCGTTTCGGTATTCTCTAAAGATTCTCCAATGGCTTCTAAGCGGTTTTGCCATTCAGAAGTTGAAAGATTATGCTCGCTTACAAAACGATTGCGCGGATGACGACGGCATTCTGGTGAACATCCACGGACATATTTTACTTCATTTTCTTCTGAACTTAATATTTGTTTATTACAATCTGGGTTTGCACAGTTTACATAACGTTCACAAGGCGTGCCGTCATAGTAATCTTTACCAACAACTGTTGGTGATACGCGGTTAATTGGTACTGAGATACGTTCATCAAAGACGTACATTTGACCTTCCCATAGATCACCTTGAGTTTCTGGGTCTTTACCGTATGTGTCAATTCCACCTTCTAATTGGCCAACTTCTGTCGTAATACCTTCGCGAAGCATCCAACCAGAGAATTTCTCACAACGAACGCCACCTGTACAATAAACAACGACTTTTTTGTCCATGAATTTCTCTTTGTTGTTTACTACCCATTCAGGTAATTCACGGAAGTTACGAATTTCAGGGCGGATCGCACCTTTAAAGTGACCTAAGTCATATTCATAATCATTACGTGTATCTAATACAATGGTATCTTCGTCTTCAAGCGCTTCACGGAATTCTTTTGGTTTTAAATGTTTACCAGTTGTTGTTAGTGGATCGATGTCATCTTCTAAGCTTAACGAAACGATTTCTTCACGTACACGCACAAACATTTTACTATGAGCGTAGTCATCAGCAGGATCTTCTTTGAACCATACGTCCTCAAAGCCTGGAAGAGAATGTAAAAATTCTTTATATTTCTCTGTCTGTTCGATTGTACCAGAAACTGTTCCGTTAATACCTTCAGTTCCAACTAAAATACGTCCTTTTAGGCCAGTTTTTTTACAAAAAGCTAAATGCTCTTCTCTAAACTGGTCAGGATCATCAATTGTCTCGTATTTATAGTATAATAACACCTTAAATTCTTTCTTCATTATTTTTCCTCCTTGTAGTTGCATACTACAGTTTTCTGAATATATATTATACTATTAAATCAAGAATGGTAACAGGTTTTAGCTAAAATTCATATAAATGTAATAGAAAAATCATATTATAGATGTGAATTATTATCTAAATTGCTATAATGTTATTTAGATAATAATAAATAAATCACAAAGATGGTGAATTTTATGCTGAAAAATGTATTGTTAATTACAAATCCAGTTGCAGGAAAAGGACTTGGAGAAAAGTATGCTCAAAAATTAAAAGATGTTCTTGAGGACTATCATCAATCAAACGTTGAGATAAAAATTACTGAAGAAGAATTCGATGCAACAAAATGGAGTAAAAATGCAACAAAAGAGGGATTTGACACAGTCATTTGCTTAGGTGGCGATGGTACGGTATCAGAAACGGTAAATGGAATTATTGAAGCTCAAGATAAGCCGGTATTTGGCTTTGTTCCAATGGGGACGGTTAATGATTTAGGCCGTGCATTGGGATATAAAATGAACCCAGAAAAAGCGATTGAAGACTTTAAAACTGTTTCGATCGATAAATTAGATGTCGGAAAAGTAAACGATCGCGTGTTTATAAATGTGATTGCATTAGGACCGATTGCGGAGCAAGTAATGACGACAGATTCAGATGATAAGAATCGTTTTGGAGTTCTTGCTTATGTTCGAGACGGGATGAAGGCTTTCTTTACCGATAAAGGTTATGAAGTTCGAGTGACAGCTTCAGATGGGACTACCACAGAAATTAAAACAAACTTACTATTTGTTGGTTTAACGAATAGTATTGGTGGTGTTGAATTTATGATTCCAGGAGCCAACTACAACGACGGTAAAGGTTACTTATCAGTAATTAAAGGACATACACCTATCAATACGATTCGAGCAGGACTTGAGGTTGGGTTATCAAATATAGATGCAGATAATATCTTCAGATTATCTGACACGAAATTCAAAATTGAGTCAATCAATAATGAATCAATTACTACTAATGTTGACGGGGATAACGGTCCAGAATTACCATTAGAGATTGAGATTTTGAGTCAAGCGATTGACGTTTTAATTACAGGCGAAAGCTAAAAAGCATATTGTGAGCAATATATTTGAAAATACGTTATAATTGTATTAGTGAGCGTTAAGGTCAACAAGGAAAGAGGGAATTAACGTGAGTGCAGAAAACGTAACAGCAAGTGAACGTAAGATTATCGAGCGTGAACTAAGAAGAGGTACTAGCAAATCCCGTATCGCAACAATATTAGATGTTGATTACGAAAAAGGACTTGTTAAGATTGAGAGTGTAAAGGATAAAATTCGTCCTGAAGTTGGTAATCAGATCGAGTTTAAATTCAGAGATAGTAAGATGACCGGAATAATTATCAAACTATTAACTAATAGTGCCGTTGTTGAGATATATTGGAGTAAATCTGATATTACGATGCGTGATATTTGCGAAGACCGTACAATTGTAAACTTCAAAGATATTGAATCGTTTGTATCGCTTCCAGAGCAAGCGGAAGACGAAGATGTTATGTTCGAATATGAAGAAGTAAAGACGACAAATTAATAAAGGCATGCCTTGAATATCGTCAGGCATGTTTTTAATTTATTTCTTTAAGATTTAGATAGAGTATAAGTAAAGAGGCCATCCATTTATTTTGGAAGGCCTCTTTATTTACGCTTGGAATAATTGTGCTAATTCGTCTTGAGCAAGTTGGTAATACTCCTTTTCCTGTTCTGTAAGAATGTCAATCATCTCATTTTCTAAGCCGAATTGTAATAATGTATAGTTTAACCATTTTTGTGGATCTGAAATAGCATCATTATAAAAAGGATAAAAAACCATCGCATGCAAATTGAACAATTCTAAAATTTGTTTAGCAAAATGTGGATCCGTTTGTGAGAAATAATCCTCGATAATCCGTGTGCCTTTTTGATAAAAGTCGGTACTCGTATAAGGCTTTAACTGGTCTGTTTGGATATGCTTCTCTACATTTAGCCACGTATAGTCAATGTCTAAAGACTCACCATTAATAATTATATAATGTAAGATGTCATTTTTAATAAAATTCAAAAGATTTTCATCATTTAGAAGTGCTTTCAGAAGAGGTAAGTTCTTGTCTAAATCAGTTTGATAAATAAGTTTTAATTTAGATAAGACTTCGAAATATGACTTTTCTAGTAACTGTTGCGCATATGTCTCAACTCTTTCATCCGTTGTTAAAGCATTTATTTCTTGTTTAACATTTAATAAATCCGAAATAGTTGCGATGGCTTTATTCAATTCAGTTGTCGCAGTTGAGCTTTGAATTAAATCTCTTAATTGATATAATTTATTTAAACTTTCGCTCGTAGGGCTTATAACTGGAAGAGATTGGGCATACAAACTTGTAAGTTCTGCGGATTGTGAGATAAAATCCAATGTAAATTGGTCCTGTTCCCATAATTTAGTTAGCTGTTCTTGCTTGTTAAAAGCAATATATAATTTAACTAATTCAGTAAAAACGAGTGGGTTAGATTCAAGATTATAACTATTTTCTAAGTAATGAATCGCTTTATTGAATTGGTTGTTTTCTAGCGCGTTGCTTGCTTTTCTATAATAATTTTCAGCATTATTAGGCATTGGTGTGATATCAGTCATAGTCAGTTCCTTTCATAAAAAGAATAAGAGGTTAAAAATGATAAAAATAAGTACAGATGCTGCATTTAATCCTAAAACTCAAGAGTCCGGCATCGGAATCCAAATCAACCATGGTCAACAACAAGAATTAATTAAGATACATATATCTGAAGTAATGGATAACCATGTGGCCGAGTTTTTAGCATTAATCGGTGCTTTAAATTATGTTAAAACACATCTTGATATCAATCAGATTATCATGTATCAGTCAGATAGTAAAATTGTAATCCAATCCATAGAGAAAAAATTCGCTAAAAATAAAGAATACAAAAAGTTACTCGATTATATATTAAAGATAATTAATGATTCACCCACATTTTTTGCCAATTGGATTCCAGAAGCTCAAAATCGCGGCGCAGATTCTTTAGCTAGGCAAGCTTTAAGAAAAGAAGGGAAGATAGCAAAAGATTTAAAATATTCCGAGTTAGAATTAGAGCAACTATAAAAAAAGCTTGTTGATTTGGCAAGATGCCAGTCAACAAGCTTTTTGTTAATCTACAATGGTATGAGTTACTTTGTTCCCCAATACTGGTAATAGGTCACCTTCAACGGTCCATTATATAATTTACGTTTTTTAGTCGCTTTCTTACCGTAAAATTCTTCGAATTTGTCATCACTTGTGATGATATATTTACTCCAAGTTGGCATTGTTTCATATAATTCACCCATTTGGCGGTAAATATTTTGAACATCTTCTTCAGATAACATACGATCCCCATATGGAGGATTAGAGATTAGGATCCCGTAATCAGTTGTTGGGCGATAATCAGATAATTGCATTTGTTTGAACTCGATGGAGTCACCCACACCTGCTTCACGCGCATTTTCCTTCGAAATTTCAATCATACGTCCGTCAACATCAGTACCGTAGATTTGTAATTCTTTATCGTAATCAGCCGCTTCTTTGGCTTCTTGACGCGTCTTGTCCCAGATGTCCGTATGTTCATTCATTAAGTCCCATTTTTCACCAGCAAATTCACGTTTCAAACCAGGGGCAATGTTATGTCCCATTAAAGCTGCTTCAATAAGAATCGTACCTGAACCACAAGTTGGGTCATATAAAGGACGGTCATCATGCCAAGTTGTTAACATAACTAGCGCTGCTGCCATATTTTCCTTCATTGGAGCCGTTCCTTTATGTTCACGGTATCCACGTTTGAATAAACTTGAACCACTTGTATCTAAAGTTAACATGACGTGATCTTTTCTAATAGCTACTTCAATCGGGTAGAGCGCACCTGTTTCTGGTAAGTCAGTACGACGATGGTAGAAGTCCATCAGACGTTTACTAATTGCTTTTTTGACGATACGTTGCACATTAGGAACACTGTGTAATGTTGATTTGATTGATTTTCCACTTACTGGAAATTCTGCATCCATCGGAAGAATATCTTCCCAAGGTAAGTCATACGTTTGATTGAATAAATCGTCAAATGTTTTCGTATCAAATTCACCAAAGATTATCTTTACGCGATCTGCAGTACGTAACCAAAGGTTAGCGTAGGCAATATCTTTTGCAGTTCCGTCAAAACGAACCAGTCCATTTTCAGTTTGAGTTTCGTAACCGAATGATTTTAATTCTCGAGCAACAAGGGCTTCAATTCCAGCCGCTGCAGTTGCTAATAACGAATAAGTTTTCATAATTTTCACTCCAATATTATTTACGCTTTAAGTTTACATAAAAAAAGACTCTGATTCCAGAGTCAATTAAATAATCCTATGAATAAGTAAATTTCTATAAGCCATGTCCTGTCATTATCTCTAGCATAGGAACTAGGGATAATGGATAATCATCTATCTACGATAATAATATCGTTCTCTTCTTTTGTTCATTTACTACTCGAAGAAATGCCCCTACCAATGTTTGGGTTGCTCGCTCGAGGGGTTTACCGCGTTCCAATCTTATAGTTTCCTATAAGCGTCGTCTCTGTGGCACTTTACAAATTACTAAATCATAGCCGAAGCCTTAGATAGTTCTTTCGCCGTTAACCTAATAGGGTACCTTAACTTATTTTTTCGTTAAGCACGAACACTACAAGCATCTCAGCTTGTGCGAGCATGGACTTTCCTCAGTTAATTTAATAACCGCGATTATCCGAAATTTACTCAGTCATTTATTAATATTTTGTTGCTTTAGAGTAATCGATCGTATTGTCCGTGTTGTCAATTTTCGAACCGAAAACATGCTTCTCTAAATTAGATAAGCGTTTTAAGATATCAAAGTTTGTCACGCCGCTCCCTGGAGAGTTTGGTGTACTTTTCTTAGCTAAAGCAAGTTGTTTAGTTAATTCATCCACTTTACTGATGAGACGTTCGTTTTCATTTTTTAAATAAACAACGTCTTTTTGGAAAGAATCATAATCTCTGATGATACTATCTAAATATTCATCAACTTCAGCAGTATTGTATCCACGAACAGATTTATTAAACTCTTTTTGCAAAATATCTTTTGCTGTTAAGTTTTTTTCTGCCATTATATTCACCTCGTATATTATATATTTTTATTAGAATGGCACTTTAGATTAATCACATTATAAGTTTACTATGACTTTGAATAAATATCAAAGTAAAACTCTAAAGTAGCGATTTTGTTAAGTTTAAATACTAAATTTCATTTATTATGCCATGAAATTAGTCAAATTGCTAATCCATTATAATGCGCTAAGTCTTGAATAACAAGGGTAAAATGATAATTTCACAAAATATATTTACATAGCGAGAAAAAAACAAATAATTTGAATGTCATATTATAAGCTTGGTGCTTGTTAATTAAATTGAATTATCTTAGAAAATCAGTCATAATATGTAATGATTAAATAGGTGGTGTATGAATGAATAGAGCAAATATATTAAATGTGTTTGAACAACTTATTGAGGAGTCTTATTTTCATTGTGAATGGGCTATTGAATGGCAGGAGCGAGAGAATGAGATTGAGTTAATATTCCAAATGAATTTAGAAAATCCGAATAATCTTTCTTTTAGAGATAACTATGACAACATCAGCCATCAAACTGACCTCGTATATAATGTAAAAATTATGATTTACAAGGATGGTTATAAACGCTTCAGTGATAAAGATTACATTGTGTCAATTCCAGTGAATAGTGAGCGTGGAATTGATTACGGAAGATGTTTAGCAATTGTTAAATACTTAAAAAATTTAACGTCTTCTGTTGATGTCAAGTGGCTTGATTTTCTTTCAGAAACGGATGCGGAAGAATTTTCATTGAAATGGAAATGGAGTGACTTTGAAGCGATCCAAAACCGCTTAATTGAAAGCAATCGCTATAGTAAAACGCCCATTTATTTTCCACATCATGAAGATATTAATTAAGGAGTGTTGAATATGGATAAAGTATGGAAAGAAATAAAAGTAACATTAGATTCCTTGCAAACAGTGGATATTGATTTAGTCAATTACTATTTAAATGAAGCGGGTGCAGTAGGCAATGAAATTAAATATGCGCAAGGATATTTAGAAAATCATCCGAATTTGTTTGGTGAAATTCCAGAAGAACTACCTGAAGATTACTTAAATCATCCCGTCGAAGTGATTGGTTATTATGAATCTGAGATTGATTTAGAAAAACTTGAAGAACAATTAAAAACTGTCGGAACTGTTGATTTTAAGATTGAAGTGGCTGATTTAGAAACTGAAAATTGGCATGAAAATTGGATGCAATATTATAAACCAGAGCGGATTTCTCGCTTCTTATCGATTGTGCCTGAATGGCAAGATAACTATGAAGCTGCACCGTTTGAACAAGTCATTTTTATGGATCCTGGCGTTGCTTTTGGAACAGGGAATCACCCGACAACCCGCCTAAGTGCTCAAGCACTTGAGATGGTTATGCAAGGGGGAGAAACCGTTCTTGATGTTGGAACTGGGACCGGTATCTTAAGTTTTATTGCTTCAGTTTTTGGAGCTAAAGAAGTGTTAGGGATGGACTTTGATCCGCAAGCAGTGAATGCTGCCATTAATAACTTAAATGCACAAAAGAATAATGAGATGATTAATCAATTAATCGACGCGCAAAAAATTCGCTTTATTGAAAACGATTTACTAAAAGGAATTGAACAGCAAGCGGATGTCATTGTCGCGAATATTTTGCCGCATATTTTAGTGGATTTATTCTCTGATGCTCATAAATTACTGAATGATAATGGGTATTTGATTTTAGGCGGTATTTTAAATGAGAAAGCGTCGTTTATTGAAGAAGCAATTGAAACCCACAACTTTAAAATCTATCAAAAAACTCAGATGAGAGAATGGGTTAATTATATTGTAATTAAGGGAGATATGGATTAATGCAGCGTTATTTTTCAAATGAAGCCTTAGAAGTCAACCAACAGATCCAGCTAGAAAAAGATGATAATCACCACATTGTTCGAGTGATGCGAGGTAAAGTGGATGATGAAGTTATTATCGTTGATTCAACAAATATCGCATATAAAGCAAAAATTGAAATAATCGAAGATAACGTAGCAAACTTACGTATTATAAATGCTTTAGAAAACCAACAAACTGAATTACCCATTCAAGTAACCATTGCCTGTGGTTTATCAAAGAATGATAAGATTGATTTAATTGTTCAAAAGGCAACCGAATGCGGAATGAATGAATTTATCCCTTTGGCATTGGAAAGAGATGTTGTAAAGTGGAAAGGTAATAAAATTAGTAACCGAATCGAACGACTGGAACGCATTAGTAAAGAAGCAGCAGAACAATGCCACCGTAATGTGATCCCAGAGATAAGTCATTTATCAACAATTGATACTTTGCAAAAAGAAGCCGGTAATTATAAGCATAAATTAATTGCTTATGAGGAGACAGCTAAGAAAGGTCAACACGGCCAACTTAAGGAAACCTTGAAAGAAGTTCAAGCAGGGGATAATTTAATCATCGTCTTTGGTTCTGAGGGCGGTTTAACAGAGTTAGAAGTAGCCAAATTGAAAGAAGTAGGGTATATTGAATGTAGTTTAGGTCCACGGATTTTAAGAGCCGAAACGGCACCTATATACGCTTTAAGCGCAATGAGTTATCATTTAGAAGTATAGAAAGAGGAGATAGAATGGAATTAGCAAAATATATTGACCACACATTATTAAAAGCAGATGCAACTGAGGAACAAATTGAAAAATTATGCCAAGAAGCAGCAGAATATAATT
This sequence comes from Ruoffia tabacinasalis, assembly GCF_042652985.1. NCBI lineage: Bacteria > Bacillati > Bacillota > Bacilli > Lactobacillales > Aerococcaceae > Ruoffia > Ruoffia tabacinasalis. The sequence goes on from NZ_JBHSHQ010000050.1 coordinate 32,593, forward strand.
TTAAATCAGTTTGTATTAACCCAGCATTTGTTGCAAAATCAAAAGAATTATTAAAAGACTCAGATAGCTTAGTTTGTACGGTTATTGGTTTTCCTTTAGGCGCAAATGCGACGGAAGTGAAAGTTTTTGAAGCACAACAAGCTGTCAAAGATGGCGCAGATGAGATTGATATGGTTATCAATATTTCACGTGCTAAAGACGGAGACTGGGCTTATGTTCTAGAAGAAATCAAAGCAGTTGTTGGAGCGGTTGATGAGTCAATTACAACCAAAGTAATCATTGAAACGTCTTTATTGACAGATGACGAGAAACGTAAAGCATCAGAAGTCGTTAAAGAATCTGGAGCAGACTTTGTTAAGACTTCAACTGGATTCTCTACTGGAGGAGCGACGCTAGTGGATGTTAAATTAATGCGTGAAGCCGTAGGTCCAGATTTAGGTGTTAAAGCAAGTGGTGGCGTAAGTAATTATGATGAAGCAATCGCTATGATTGAAGCTGGAGCAACTCGTATTGGAGCTTCAAAAGGAATCGCAATTGTATCAGGAACACCATCGACATCTAATGATGACTATTAAGCTAATTTAAAACACAAATAAAGGCTGTGCTAAACAAAGGCACAGTCTTTTGTTATAATGAAATACAAAGAAAAAAACACAATATTGTTAAATGAGTATAATTAGGTTATAATTGCGCTTATATTTTAAGAAGTGAGGTGAATAAATTTGCAAGGACAAGATTTTTCAGCACAAGAGGTAATTGATTTATGTGCGAAGTACATGAATGACAGTAGTTTGGAGTTTATTCAGCGTGCGCTTGATTATGCAACGGAAGCTCATAAAGACCAATTTCGCTTATCCGGTGAACCTTATATTATTCACCCAATTCAAGTAGCAGGTATTTTGGCAGAGTTACAATTAGATCCTTCAACAGTCGCTACAGGTTTTTTACATGATGTTGTTGAAGATACGGATCGAACATTGGAAGATATCCGGAATGAATTTAGTGACGTCGTTGCATTTTTAGTTGACGGAGTTACTAAACTAGGTAAATTGAAATTCCAAAGTAAACAAGAGGCTTTGGCCGAAAACCATCGAAAAATGTTACTCGCAATGAGTAAAGATTTACGAGTAATTATCGTAAAATTAGCCGATAGATTACATAATATGCGAACGATGAAATTTCAGCGTAAAGAAAAGCAGATCGAGAAATCACAAGAAGCTATTGATATTTATGCACCGTTAGCTGATCGCTTAGGGATTAGCTCCATTAAGTGGGAACTTGAAGACATTGCATTGCGTTATGTTAATTCAGAATACTACTATTCAATTGTGAATCAGATGGACACGAAGCGTACGGAACGCGAGAATTTCATTCAAGAAACAATTGATGAGATTAAAGTTGCGGTTGAAGAGTTAGAGATTGAAGCAGATATTTCAGGAAGACCGAAACATATTTATTCCATTTATCGTAAGATGGTGGACCAAAGAAAAGAATTTGATGATATTTATGACTTATTAGCTATTCGTGTCATTGTTGATTCAATTAAAGATTGTTACGCTGTATTGGGAGCTGTGCATACGCAGTGGAAGCCAATGCCTGGCAGATTTAAAGATTATATCGCCATGCCAAAAGCGAATATGTATCAATCGATTCATACGACCGTCATAGGAGCGAGTGGCAAACCCGTTGAAATTCAGATTAGAACTAAACAAATGCATATGGTTGCTGAATATGGGGTGGCAGCTCATTGGGCTTATAAAGAAGGTAAGACAAGTAAGGTTGATGAAGAAGATAGTATCAATAAACAAATGACATGGTTCCGCGATTTAGTTGAACTACAAGATGATGCTAAAGATGCTAGTGAATTTATGGATTTTGTTAAAGAGGACTTATTTAAAGATCAAGTCTATGTATTTACACCAAACGGTGAAGTGATGGAACTTCCAACAGGGTCTGGCCCGATTGACTTTGCTTATCACATTCACTCTGAGATTGGGAACAAGACGATTGGGGCTAAAGTTAATGGAAGAATTGTCGCCTTAGATTATAAATTGAAAAACGGCGACATTGTTAACATTTTAACCAATTCAAATTCGAATGGTCCAAGTCGTGATTGGTTGAAGTTTACCAATACGAGTAAAGCCCGTAACCGAATCAAACGCTTCTTTAAACTACAAGACCTTGAAGAGAATAGTGAACTTGGCGAAAGTATCTTAGAAAAAGAACTGAAAGAAATTGGCCACTCACTAAAAGTATTAAATAATAAAAAAGTCGAAGCCAGTTTATTAGAGCGCTTTAACTTTAATACTTTAACGGATTTATTTGCTTCTATTGGATTAGGTGAGGTAAGTGTGTCAACGATAATTAACTTCTTAGATTTAAAACAAGAAAAAGCTGAAGAAGAAGTGCTTGATAATGACACAACTATTTCAAAAGAGGCTTCAAATCGTCAACGACACCGAACAGTCCATGAGAGTGGGGTTGTCGTTGAAGGTGCTGATAATTTAATGATTCGCTTAAGTAAATGTTGTAATCCAGTTCCTGGAGATGAAATTGTTGGATATATTACCCGTGGACGAGGGATTTCAGTTCACCGTAAAGATTGCCCTAATTTGTTAGCAGAAACGGAATTAAACGATCGATTAATTGATGTTAAATGGGATCAAGAATTCCAACCAACCGAAGAATATATCACAGAATTATTCATTATTGGTTTTGATCGAGCAGGCCTAATTAATGATGTTCTGCATGTTGTCAGCCATACAGTGAAAAGTTTACTAAGTGTTAACGGGAAACGAGATAAAAATAGTACCGCTACAGTATCACTTAAAGTGGCTGTTTCGAATACGATGCAGTTAGATGATTTAATTAATAAATTGAAAAATATACCAGATGTCTATGAAGTAAAACGTGTGACGGGATAATATTCTTTATTCAATGGCTATTGAAAGTTCAAAAGAAAGGTTGTTATGATGCGAGTTTTAATTCAAAGAAGTTTAGAGAGTCATGTTAAAGTCGACGGCGAAATTATCGGACAAATAGACCGAGGCTACGTATTATTAGTTGGCGTGACGCATGAGGATACTCAAGAAGATGTTGTTTACTTAGCTAGAAAAGTAGCCAATATGCGACTTTTTGAAGATGGGGACAGTAAAGTTAACCTTTCTTTATCAGATGTTGGTGGAGATATTCTATCGATTAGCCAATTTACCTTATATGGCAATACAAAAAAAGGGAACCGGCCAAGTTTTACCAATGCAGCGAAGCCTGATATGGCAAACGCATTGTATGAAGGTTTTAACCAAGCCTTGCGAGAGTACGGCTACAAAGTTGAAGTCGGAAAGTTTGGTGCTGATATGAAAGTATCGATTCTAAACGATGGTCCGGTAACAATTCTCTTAGATTCAAAGAATAGAAGTTTATAAATCAATAAAAATGACGCTATCACGTTGAATGTGATAGCGTCATTTTTATATTTATTTTACTGATTATAGTAATTTTCTAAACCAGCGACAATTAAGTCAGTAATACGATCATGATATTCTTGAGAACGTATATAATCAATATCAGTACTATTACTCATATATCCGAGCTCTAATAGAACACTTGGTCGATTATTTTCTCGCAATACATGATAATTACCAAAGACAACATTATTGTTTGGTAATTCAAACTGAGCCAGTTGTTGATTAATACTATCAGCTAAATCAAAGTCATCTTCATGGAAATAATAAGTCGTGGTCCCATGCCAATCTGGTACAGGTGACGAATCGTAATGAAGCGATAAGAATGCATCGACATTGGCTTCGTTACTTAGGATTGTTCGCTCATCTAGGTCAACGAATTCATCAGTTGAACGAGTTTGAAGAACAGTCGCACCAGCAGCTTCCAATTTCTCCTGTAAGATTTCTGCGGTCCGTAAAGTAACATCTTTTTCATATGTAATATTATCTAAGCTAATCGCTCCAGAATCTTCGCCACCATGACCGGCATCAATCATAATCGTTGCTTCAGCTAACGAACCAGGATTGGTTGTGCCGACATGATTTAACGAGTCGCTTCCAAGGGCAGCGATACGAGATTCAATGTATCCTCTAATGCCAGATTCATCTTCAACTAAATAGAACTCAGTTTCATCTGCACCAGTAGTAACATCAATGAGTTCAAAGCGTTGATTGATTGATGGTGTATAGATGATGTCCGAATATAAATCCGGTGCTGATAAGAAAGCTTGGTTTTCTTGTCGTACGATTACTAAGCGTTCCGCTTCTTCTAATTCTTCCGGTGTCATCTCATCTGGTAGTGTCTCCGATGTTGATTCAGGATCAGGGACTGATTCAGGAATCGCATCTTGATGGATTAACTCTACAGAACTCGTTGGGATGTAGCCATATTGGTTCTCAAAGACAACTTGCACCCAGCCATTACTTTCAAAATTAACAATTAAATAAGTGCCCGCATCAATGTCGGCTAACTGCTGTGAGTCAGTAGTTTGCTCAGAATATATTGGTGATGCAACAAGCAAATGAGCGGCAAGATTTTGATCAGTTACTAAATTATCACTTTCAAGTAACCACTTTGGAATCCAACCTTCAGATGTTCCTTTATAACGCACTCGTAACCAACCATTTCGTTCGGATATAACATTCACAGTTGAGTTTATATTGATGGAATCAATGGCTTGGCTATTTGTTGCTGGTTGACTTCTTAAAACGACAGACTCTTTTTCTATCGTCATTAATTCACTCGTTGTTAAGCTTAAGATAGCAATGGAACTAAGCAAAATTAATACGAATGTAATAAAAGGTGGAAAATACTTTTTAGTATAAAGTCGTTTTAAGAATATATTGAAGGTATTGATAAAATCCCCCCACTCCTACAAAAATTTTAAAGATATTAATTTTATTATATAAATTGTGTAATATAAATTCAAATACGATTAACCTTTGTCACTCAATAGTAATATGTTTGTTATAAATCCGTTAAGACAACTTGGATTTTCAATAGAAAGAGTAGACAAGGCGAATAATATGTAATTAGTTTGGCTTTAAATCATTCGCTGATTACCTCATATATTTTATCATAGTAGAAGAAATATTGCTTGGAAACGATTTAATTTGAATCCTTTAAGAAATTAGTTGATTAAATTTTAATTAGACTCTATAATAAAGGAGTATTTTAATAAAATCGTTGAAGTAGCCAAGTAAATGCCTCAATAACAGAGACTTCTCATTCCGCTGAAAGTAGAAGATGAGCCATTGAAGACACTATGGAGATGAACAATGCAAAGTTGTTCCGCTAACTACGTTACAGTTCTAAGGTAATAATATATATTGTTACAAATTTAGGTGGTACCGCGTTGAAGACGTCCTATAGCAACTTGCTGTAGGGCTTTTTTATATTTATGGAGGTAAATTATGTTAAAAAAACCAAAAGGAACAGAAGATATTCTGCCAGTTAATATTGATAAATGGCATTATGTTGAAGATACTGCTCGTGCAGTATTAGATTCATATAACTTTAAAGAAATTAGAACACCTTTATTCGAATCGATTGATTTATTTAAACGATCTGTAGGGAATACGACAGATATAGTTTCTAAAGAAATGTATGATTTTATGGATAAAGGGGACCGTCACCTGGCTTTACGTCCAGAAGGAACTGCGCCAATTGCCCGTGCTTATATCGAGCATAAATTGCATGGACCTGAGCATCCACAGCCGTTAAAAGTTTATTATATGGAGCCTATGTTCCGTTATGAAAGACCACAAGCTGGAAGACAGCGTCAATTCCATCAATTAGGAATCGAAGTGTTTGGTAGTACAAATCCTGCGACTGATGTGGAAGGTATTGCATTAGCGATGGATTTATTTGATGAATTAGGTTTATCGAATTTATCACTACACATTAACTCTTTAGGAAAACCTGAAGAACGTGAGAATTATCGTAATGCTTTAATCGAATACTTTACACCCCTTAAAGATCAATTAAGTGAAGATTCGCAAAGACGTCTGGCTGATAACCCAATGCGTATTATCGATTCAAAAGATAAGAGAGACAAAGCTTTAGCTGAGTCTGCGCCAGTTATTCTAGATTTTCTAGGCGAAGAAAGTCAGAAACACTTTGATGAAGTTCAAGCATTACTAAATGCGCTGAATATTCCATTCACTGTGACACCAACTATTGTTCGTGGCCTAGATTATTATCAAGATACAATCTTTGAAATCCTGGCTACTGACGATTCTATTGGGGCACAGTCCACTGTATGTGGTGGTGGACGCTATGATGGCTTAGTCGAACAATTAGGCGGACCAAAGACACCTGGGTTTGGTTTCGGTATTGGTTTAGAAAGATTAATGCTTCTATTAGAGAATCAAGACGTTGACATTCCTGAATCTGCAGGCCTAGATATCTTTGTGATGAGCTTAGGTGAAGAGGCAAATATGATGGCATTACAAGTTGTTCAAGCAGCTAGAAAAGATGGTTTAGTTGCTGATCGTGACTACTTAAATCGAAGCATGAAATCACAATTTAAGACAGCTGATAAATTAAATACAACGCTTGTGATTACGATTGGAGAACAAGAGATTGAAACAGGAAAAGTCCAAGTAAAACATCAAGGAACTGGGAAACAAACCGAAGTTGCTTTTGATGATTTAATGACAGACTTTATGGGCGAGTATCGCAAATTAACTGTTGATACATCAGCCATTGACAAATATTTTGGAGGTAAATACTAATGAAAAAGAGAACGACTTATGCAGGTTTAATTAATGAATCATTTGTAGATAAAGAGGTAACATTAAAAGGGTGGGTACAAAAGCGCCGTGACTTAGGTGGCGTTATCTTTATTGACTTACGTGATAGAGAAGGCTTCTGTCAAGTAGTCTTCAACGCTCAATATATTCCAGAACAAATGGATGAAGCAGATCACTTAAGAAGTGAATACGTTGTTGAAGTCACAGGGACTTTAAAACGTCGTGCAGATGAGCAAGTAAACCCTAAAATTCCAACAGGTGAATTTGAATTATTAGCCACTGAATTAACAGTTCTTGCTAAAAGTAAAACACCACCAATTTATGTTGAAGATAGCATTGAAACTGATGAAGAAGTACGTTTACGTAATCGTTTCATCGATTTACGTCGTCCGAAGATGTTCAACAACATTCGTTTACGTCACCAAGTGACTCAAACAATTCGTCAATTCTTAAATAATTTGGACTTTATCGATGTTGAAACACCTTACTTAACTAAGTCAACACCTGAAGGGGCACGTGACTATTTAGTTCCAACACGAAATAACGCAGGTCATTTCTTTGCATTACCGCAATCACCACAATTATTCAAACAATTATTAATGGGTGCGGGAATGGACCGTTATTACCAAATCGTACGTTGTTTCCGTGATGAAGATTTACGTGGAGACCGTCAACCAGAATTTACACAAGTTGATATTGAAACAAGTTTCTTAACTCAAGCAGAAATTCAAGAATTTACTGAAGATATGTTAAAAGCAGTAGCGAAAGCAGCTAGAGGCATTGAAATCACTGAAGATTTCCCAGTAATGACTTATCAAGAAGCGATGGATCAATACGGTTCAGATAAACCTGACATTCGTTTCGAAATGAAATTAGTGGATCTTTCAGACTTCGCTAAAACAACTGACTTTGGAGTGTTCAAAGGTGCAGTTGATAACGGTGGTCAAGTAAAAGCAATCAACTTAAAAGGTCATGCAGACGATTATACGCGTAAAACTGCAGACGAATTATATAACGTAGTTAAACCATATGGAGCGAAAGGTCTAGCATGGACAAAAGTTTCAGAAGATGGCTTTAACGGTCCAATTGCAAAATTCTTCTCATCAGAAGAAGACTACAACTACTTAACCAATGCGTTAGACGCTAAAGTAGGAGATATCATCTTCTTTATGGCTGACTCTACAAAAGTCGTAGCAGACTCATTAGGCGCACTTAGACTTCACTTAGGATCTAAGCACGAATTATATGACCCATCTGAATTAGCTTTCCTTTGGGTAGTAGATTGGCCATTACTTGAGTATGATGAAGACAACAAACGTTACGTTGCAATGCACCACCCATTCACATCACCACAAAACTCAGATATTTCTGAATTATCTAATAAACCTCAAGACGCATTAGCAAATGCGTATGATATTGTTTTAAATGGTTATGAAATTGGTGGAGGAAGTATTCGTATCCATACTCGTGAAATGCAAGAACAAATGTTTGACCTATTAGGCTTCACTAAAGAAGAAGCATATAGTCAATTTGGTTTCTTATTAGACGCGTTAGAATACGGCTTCCCACCACACGGCGGAATTGCTTTAGGATTAGACCGTTTAGTTATGATTCTAGCTCAAGAGCCAAACATTCGTGAAGTGATTGCCTTCCCTAAAACTGGACGCGGTTTAGACTTAATGTCACAAGCTCCAAGTAGAGTAAGTAATGATCAATTACGTGAATTAAATATTTCAGTTAAAGAAAGCAAAAAGTAATTTTAAGGTAAAGCATACAAGGAGAGATATCATGTATATCGGATCACACGTTTCAATGAAGGGAAAAGAGATGCTTCTAGGTGCTGCTCAAGAAGCAGCATCTTACGGAAGTAATATCTTTATGATTTACACTGGCGCGCCCCAAAACACGCGTCGAAAAGAAGTCTCTGAGTTTAGAATTGAAGAAGCAAAGACGTTTATGAAAGAGAACGGTATTGAATTTTTCACAGTTCATGCTCCTTACATTGTTAATCTTGCTAACACAACGAAGGAAGGTTACCATGACTTTGCGATGCAATTTTTACGAGAAGAAATTGAACGCGTAGAAGCTATTGGTGCCACTCAAATTACGATGCATCCAGGTGCGCATGTGGGCGCGGGTGCTGAAGTTGGGATTAAGCAAATTATCAACGGTCTAAATGGCGTTTTAACTGCAGAACAATCACCACAGATTGCTTTAGAGACGATGGCAGGTAAGGGGACGGAAATTGGTAGAAACTTTGAGGAATTAGCTGCCATTATTGATGGGGTTACTTTCAACGAGAAGTTATCAATTACCTTAGATACGTGTCACGTTTATGATGCGGGTTATGATCTTGTTAATGATTTAGATGGTGTATTGAACGAATTTGATAAAGTCATTGGCTTAGATCGATTAAAAGTCTTACATATCAATGATTCTAAAAATCCATTTAAGAGTTATAAAGATAGACACGCTAATATTGGTGAAGGATCTATTGGCTTTGATACGCTGAATGCAATTGTTCATCATCCACAACTGAGCCATATCCCTAAGATTCTTGAAACACCTTGGGTTCCAATTCCTGAGAAAGAAAAGGTTAAAGTAGCTCCTTATAAAGAGGAGATTGCTATGTTTAAAGCAAACACTTATAATCCGAATTTAATCACAGATATTTTAAGATAAATAAAAACACTAACGCATATTAAGCTCTTAGAGAGCCGAATATGTGTTAGTGTTTATTTTGTTATTAGATTCTTTGTGGTAAATTCATGACTTCCATGACGATACTCGCTGATTCTTCAATACTACGATCAGAAACATTAATAATCGGACAACCTAACTCTTCATATATATTATGAGCATATTCCAATTCTTCATTAACCCGTGCTTTAGAAGCGTATTTTGAACCCGTACCTATACCGTATTCTTTCATACGTGATTCTCGATGTTTATTAATGACACCAGAACTATTCGTTAAGCCGATAATTTTCTTCGAATCAATTTCATAAAGAATCGGTGTGACTTCCTTTTCAGGAATTAAAGGTAAGTTTGCGACTTTATAGCCTAAAGTACCTAGGTACATACTTAATGGTGTTTTACCGGTACGTGAAATACCTAGAATAACAATCTCAGCTTCACGTAAACCTTTAGGATCTTTACCATCATCATAAGCTAAACAGAATTCCATAGCGCGAATCCGATCGAAGTAATCTTCTGATAATTCATATTGAGCTCCACTAATTGCCGAAGGTTCAGTCCCAAGTCGACGCGCAATTTCTAAAGTGAATGGTTGGATTAAGTTATAACAAATCAAGCCGGTCTTGATGCAGTATTTTTCAGCAAATTTAGCTAATTCAGCATCGGCAATCGTCATAAACACTAAACCATCATGTTCATTTGCATCTTCTAGAATAGAATGTAGTGTTTCATGATTTGAAATAAATGTATATTTATGTGATACTGTAGTGATATTAGGGAACTGTGCAAAAGAGGCTTTTGCCACTTTTTGAGCAGTTTCTCCTATTGAATCTGATAAAATATAATAATTTAGTACTGTATTATCATTCATGTTAAAATGACCCCCTATAAGTTCTTACATCATAGCATATTTATATAAGGAGACGTCAAGTAATGACTTATGAAATTATAACCAAAGAAGAAGAAACTAAAATTAATGACGCTATTTTAAAATTAAAAGAATTTGGCTTAAAAAACACTAAAAAAAGACAAGAAATATTAACGCTCTTTGCGTGTAATGATCGTTACTTAAGTGCACAAACGGTTCATGAGAAGCTAACTGAAAATTATCCTACGATGAGTTACAACACAACGTACCGTAATGTATATGACTTTGTCGAAGCTGGTATTCTGGAAGCCACGGAATATAACCAAGAACAACATTTCCGTATGAATTGTTTAGACCACAATCACCATCATCATCATTTCATTTGCACAAATTGTGGGATGGCGATACCTTTAGAAACATGCCCGATGGATTTAACCAAAATGACGGATGCTTTAAAAGATGTTCAAATTGATACACATCGATTTGAAATATTTGGTTTATGTCCAACGTGCAAAGTGTAAATACTTAAATTAAATATTTTATCTAATAAACTTTTCGATAAATAGGATAAAAATCCTATATTTAATCGAATTTTTGAAAATAAATATACACTTTCTATGAAAAAACTTTCATTAAGACCTTGCAAAGACAAGGTTGTTTGATTATAATATTACAAGAACTTTATTATTTTTCATAAAAAATAGTAAGGTCAGAAAAGCTTGGGAGGAGGGGATTCATAATGTCTAAAACAGTAGTTCGTGATAACGAATCATTAGAAGACGCTCTTCGTCGCTTTAAGCGAGATGTTTCAAAAACAGGTACTTTAAGAGAAGCACGTAAACGTGAATTTTACGAAAAACCAAGTGTTAAACGTAAGAAAAAATCGGAAGCAGCTCGTAAAAGAAAATTCTAAATAACAGATAGGTGAGGCGAAATGTCACTAACTGAACGAATTAATCAAGACGTCAAGCAAGCGATGAAGGCTAGAGATAAAGAGACTTTAAAAGTATTACGTATGTTGAAGTCGGCATTACAAATGGAGCAATTAGAGCATTCTGAACCTTTAAATGAGGAGCAAGAAATTACGATAATTGCTCGCGAATTAAAACAGCGTAAAGATTCTTTAGCTGAATTTGAAAAAGCTGGACGACAAGATTTAGTAGATGAAGTAACCGATGAAATTGTAGTAGTCGAACGTTACTTACCTAAACAATTATCAGAAGAAGAAATTGAAGTTGAAGTTCGAAAAGTAATGGACGAACTGAATGCAACTTCTAAATCTGACTTTGGTAAAGTTATGGGGAAAGCTATGGCCAACCTAAAAGGAAAAGCTGATGGTAACCTTGTAAAAGAAGTTACAAAGAATCTATTAGGTTAATCTTTTTAAACACCCGAAAGGGTGTTTTTATTTTTATACAAAAAGCTGCGAGTAAGAGAAATCTCACTCGCAGCTTTATTTATCTAGTATAGAAAATTATTTAGTAATTTCATAAGAATGAACAAGTGTTGTTTCACGGTTATCTAAATCTTCACCAACCACTTGATATAATTCATAAGTGACAGTATCTGAAGTCACGTCTACAACAGAGTAGTATTGGAAGTTTGATTCACGGGCATTTGAATGACCTTCTGCATAGAATGACGAAACGAATGGTTGTTCTTCTGTTAATAATAACTCGCGGAAGCTATTAATGTTTTCTTCAGTTAATTCATGACCGAATAAGTCTTCGTATGTTTCATGAATATCTTCGTTTTCTAAGATCCAATCAAAACTTTCAAGTTTATAAATCGTGTTATAAGTCTTAGTTCCTGCTGTACTTGGAATAAAGAAGACCGTTCCTTCAGGATTATTGAACGTTGTCACGTCCTCATTCGTTTCACCGGCAGTGGCTACTTCTGCATTCCCGAATGCTTCAGCATTATGAGTTAGTGCATGCGTCACAGTTAAGTTGTGATCGTGTCCATTAAAGACTAAATCAACATCATACTCATCTAGTAAAGCCATTAAATCATCACGAATTAATTGGACACTTTCATCTTCTAATGAATGATAAGATGAAGAGAATAGAGGGCGGTGATAGCTGACAAATACCCAGTCAATGTCTCCATTGTCCTTAGCTTCTTGAGCTTTTTGTAACTCTTCCTCAAACCACTCCATTTGGTTATCTAAGATTGCTGGTGCTTCATCTTCGTCTGATTCATTTGCTTGTTCAGTGTTTAAGTTAATGAATTGTACACCGTTATAACGAGTTGAGTAAGCTGCACCTGAATCCATGCCTTCAACGGCATTGTCGGTATTAATATGATCTAAGAAGTTATCATTATCATGGTTACCGGTGATAAACATATGTGGCATTTCATTATTTAATGGTAATAATGCATCTAAAGTTAAGTCCCATTCTGTATCGTTCCAGTCATCATTAACCACATCACCTGTATGTAGAGCAAATTTTGCATCTTCTGCATTAGGGTTTTCTAACATTGATTGAATCGTAGAATTTGAATAATCAGCTTCTGAACGTTGGTTTTCTGATGAGAAAGCATTTTGAGTGTCAGTATAGTGAATGAATGAGAAATCTTCATTTGATTCGCTTGCTGTTGTAAATGTCGCTTCTTCAGATAATTCACCGTCTTTATTTCCAACTGCGTAGTGATATACAGTATTTGGATTTAATTCAGTCGCAGTCGCTTTATAGGCTGTTTCAGTAAAGCTAGGGTAAGGTAAACCTAAAGAATAATTATCAAACCCTTTGTCTAACCATAATAGGTTGTCATTTGAGAATACTTCATCAGTATAGTATCCAATAACTTGATCTGGATTTTCAGCTGCAATCCATGGGTCATCATCGTCTGTCATTGGCTCATCTTCTTCCTCATCCCACATAATAGCATAAACGTAATGCCCGTCTTCTGTCATTTGGTTATAGAAAGCATCATCAATTTCAATGATTTCAGGATCTACTTTAGCAGCGTCATCCATCGATTGCCCATCTTCCCAAATGTATAACTTAGCGTTCTCATCTGCATCCGTTGTGTGCCATTGGAAATGCATTGATGTCGAAGGATCATCTGTTAAGTTTGTTGTAATTCTGTTTGGTGTATTATTCACAGGCGCCTCAGGATTGGCTGGATTTTCTTGAGTGCCTTCTGCAGTTTCTCCACCAATCGTTACTGTCGTAATATTACCCTCATCGTCAAATTCAATGCCGTCTTCTGCCGTAATTGCTTCTTCAGAATATGCCTCATCATTCGCACGTTCCTCATTAGCGATATGTGTATTTTCAGTGATTGAACCTGTGGTTGTTTCTTGTGCGTGAACATTAAATCCAACGCTTGATAACATAGTCGTTGCCAGTAAGGCAGATAAGACCATTTTTTTCAAAGATTTTATTTACATTCTCCTTCTACAATATTTTTGTTATTTCCATCACTAACTATACGATAGAAGTGTAAATTTCCTGTAAATATTGTGTAAATTAGATGTAAAGATGAAAAAAATGAAGTAACTTTGCTCTACCATGCAATGTTTAAAGGATTTTGTTATAATTAGGTACTAAAGTTCATTTTTTTATGTATTTATGGTAATCTTATTTTAATTAAAGACAATGATAAAAGGAGCGTATTATTTGAGCGGAGCAGATGCATTTTCACAACAAGTTATTGTATCAAACCAAGATTGGTTATTAGCGATACTAGGAACACATGATAAGTATGTTCGATTACTCGAAGAGAACTTTGATATTCAGGTAAGTAATCGTGGCGAAGTCATAACAATATCAGGAAAAGAAGAAGATGTTGAGATGACACGAGCAATCATGTTGAATTTAGTTGAGCTTTTAGAAAGAGGGATTACCCCTCGAACGATGGATATCATTACTGCTGTTAAGATGGCAAAAAATGGAACCATTGAATATTTCATTAACCTATTTGAAGAAGTCATCGGTCGAGCATATGACGGAACAGCGATTCGTGCGAAAAATTTTGGACAATTACAATATGTCAAAGCAGTTGAAACTCACGATGTGGTGTTTGGAATTGGTCCTGCAGGTACAGGGAAGACCTTCTTAGCTGTTGTTTTAGCAGTTCAAGCTATGAGAGAAGGCCGTGTTAAGAAAATCATCTTAACTCGTCCTGCCGTAGAAGCCGGAGAGAGCCTTGGATTTTTACCAGGCGACTTGAAAGAAAAAGTAGATCCATATCTGAGACCTGTTTACGATGCACTTTATGCTATTTTTGGGATGGAACATACAAATCGTTTGATGGAAAGAGGTATTATTGAAATTGCGCCTTTAGCATATATGCGTGGTCGTACATTAGATGACGCTTTTGTTATCTTAGATGAAGCTCAAAATACAACCATTGCACAAATGAAGATGTTCTTAACACGACTTGGCTTTGGTTCTAAGATGATTATTAACGGTGACCAAACTCAAATTGACTTACCGAAAGGTGTTAAATCTGGCTTGATCGATGCCGAGAGAAAATTAAATAAAATAAATAAAATTAAATTTAATTACTTTGATGAATTTGATGTTGTACGTCATCCAGTTGTAGCGGATATTATTAGAGCTTATTCTGAGGATTAATTTTTATATAGGGGGGAGAAAAATGAACCAGCAACTACGGAAACTACAGACGTTATTAGGCACATTATTCATCCCTCTAATTATTTTGCTTATGTCTGTGTTGATATTTTTCATAGGTTTTACTGATGTGCAACCTGAACAATATAACTTTCGGATCAACCAAGTAGCGGAGGAAACGGTTCAAGCACCTGTAACAATAGAAGATACTGAACAGACTGAGATAAATAGGGAACGTGCACGCTCAAGCGTGCCAGACGCATATGTATTTCAGCCTGCTATTCTTGAACAACAAGTGGAGCAGGCTGAAGAGTTTTTTAATTTAATTTATTCTATTAGAGTGAATGAATACTCAACCGTCGACATTAATGAGATGCTTGAAGATTCTGTATTAAGTAATCTGATGGATATCACTTCGATTGATAGTCAACGAACTGAGACACAATCCGTTCCGTTTGGACAATTAGAAGATACTGAACAGCTTGTAGTTTATAATCAAGCGGTCTTAGCGAGTGAGGGTGATTCGGTCAGAGAATTAGATGATTCGCTATCAGTGGACTCAATTACTACGCTATTAACAGTGAATAATGAAGCATTGAATCAATTGCAACAGCAAATTAATGATTTACTTGCGAGTGTTTTAAGTAGTGAAATTGAATCGACTGATTTAAATCAAATTTTATCAGATGTGAATCAGTACATTAGAGAATTGGATATTGACTCTGAAAGTAAGGGAATTATCAGCGAATTAATGCAGGAATTGGTTGTACCAACAGTTGTCTTTAGTGAAAGCGAGACAGAAAAGCGTCGTGAAGAAGCTGAGAATGCTGTTCAACCGAGCTATATCTTACAGGGGCAAATTATCGTCCAAGAAGGACACATTATTAACCAAACAACCTATAGACAATTAGATTTATTAGGTTATTTAGATCAAGAGTCGAATAATGATTTATTAATTGCTTTTGCTGCAGTCATTATCATTCATGCAATCGCACTTGTTTACTATGTTGTTAAAGAGAAAGAAAAAGCGTTATTGGACATTGAATTAGGTACACAAATATTGGGCTATGGCTTACTCTTTACAGTAAGTTTCCTTGTCTTGAGAGTGTTGCATATATTGCAATTGAATGGGATTGATTATGCCATGTTATTTCTGCCAATCTATGTGATCCCAATGTTGTTAAGACCAAGAACTAATATAAGATTAACCTTATTCTTTATGGGCTTTTTCAATTTATTGGCGTTATTTATATCACATGATGGCGATAGTATGACTGTGACCTTTATGATTACGATCTTTTATTTCTTTAGTTCATTGATTTCATTAAGTTATCAATTATTAGTGAAGAATAAAAATTCATTAAGATACGGTTTCTTATATGCATTAGCTTTGCATGCCGTTTTTGCGATACCGATTGTGTTGATGACGAACGTTACATTAGTATCTGAAACTTCAGTCGTTATATTATCGTTTATTTTATTTAATTTACTGATTGCATTTGGCATTTATTTCTTTATTGAACCATATTGGCATAAACTGTTAAGCAGCAAAGCACCATTAACATTAAATCAACTAGCGAATTTAACTCATCCGCTACTGAAAAGTATTGTGGAGAAAGCTCCAGGTTCATATCATCATAGTATGATGGTAGCGAATATTGCAGCGAATGCTGCGGATGCTATCGGATCAGATTCATCGTTAGTAAGAATTGCATCGTATTATCATGATATTGGAAAGGTAAATCATCCATTGTTTTTTGTTGAGAATTTATCTGAAGGAATGGAGTCACCACATTCAATGGTGACGGCTGAAGAGAGTGCCGCCATTATTATTGGGCATGTCACTGAAGGTGAAAAGATTTTACGAGAATATGATATGCCAGAAAGTGTAATAGATATTTGTATGCAGCATCACGGAACTACTTTAGTAAGGTATTTTTATCATCAAGCGAAACAAGCTGACAATCATGTGGACGAGGAAAAGTTCCGTTATCCTGGACCTAAACCTCAAAGCAAAGAAGCGATGATTATTATGATTGCTGATTCAGTTGAAGCTGCTTCTAGAACAATTAAAGAACATACGCAAACGGCTTTTGAAAACTTAGTTGATAATATTATTAATGGAAAATTGGCTGAAGGCCAATTTGAAGAGTGCCATATGACAGTCGCAGAATTAGAAAAAGTTAAAAAATCAATTGTACATACAATAGCAAGTACATTTCATACTCGTGTTGAGTATCCAGATTAAATAACGGAGGACAACTTATGATTATAGATTTAATAGATGAAGATGGGTTACTAACTGAAGAACATACAGAAATGTTAAACCATATTATTACTCAAACAGCTCATAAACTTGGATTAGGTGAGGGAATCGAAGTCGATATTTCTATCGTTTCTAATGATATTATTCATGAATTGAATAAAGAATACCGTGGTATCGATCGACCAACAGATGTGTTAAGTTTTGCCTTAGAGGAAGACATAGAAGAGGCACCAAACTTCAACTTCGATTCATTTTCTAATATCGAAGGTGGCGGTGATGTGTCCAAACACTTAGGAGATATTATTATTTCTTTTGAAAAAACCGTTGAACAGGCTGAAGATTATGGACATTCAGTCGAAAGAGAATTAGCATTCTTAGCTGTCCATGGCTTCTTACATTTGAATGGATATGACCATCAAACCGAAGCTGACGAAAAAGAAATGTTCTCGTTACAAGAAGAGGTGCTAGAAGAAAATGGCTTTTCACGAGGGCAATAATAAATTTACGAAGTCTGTCTATCATGCAGTCCAAGGGATTATGGAGACAGTAAAAGTCGAAAGAAATATTAAAATCCATATGATTATTACAGCTCTAGTTATCATTGCAGGCTTTCTATTCAAGATTAATTTAGTTGAGTGGTTGAGTATCGTTATTTGCATTGGCTTAGTCATCGGTATGGAATTATTGAATACTTCCATCGAACATACAGTTGATTTAGCGTGTCAAAAGGAGTACCATCAACTAGCGAAAAAAGCAAAAGATGCATCCGCTGGCGCAGTATTAGTAGTTGCTACCATGTCGGTTGTTATTGGAATGATTATATTTATACCAAAAATTTGGAAGTTAATATTTATTAATTAAGGAGTGTTTATGAAAAATAACAAATTTAAATCAGGTTTTATTACCATTATTGGTAGACCAAATGTAGGGAAATCAACTTTATTAAACCGTTTTGTCGGACAAAAAGTAGCAATTATGTCTGATAAAGCGCAAACAACACGTAATCGAATTCAAGGGGTTGTGACTGATGAAGAAAGCCAAATTGTCTTCATAGATACACCGGGAATTCATAAACCAAAACATGCGTTAGGTGACTTTATGTTGAATGCAGCATACAGCGCACTTAAAGGTGTTGATGGCATCTTAGTAGTTGTGAATGCCTCCGAAAAAATCGGACCTGGGGACCGCTTGGTGATTGAACGCGTGAAACAAGCGAACATTCCTGTGTTCTTAGTTATTAATAAGATTGATCTAGTAACACCAGACGAATTATTACCAATCATTGACTCGTACCGTCAAGAACATGATTTTGATGAAATCTACCCAATCAGTGCCACAGAAGGTAATAATGTTGATGCGCTAGTTAAAGGAATTAAAGAAATTATTCCAGAAGGACCTCAATATTATCCAGCTGACCAAGTGATGGATCACCCAGAATACTTTATAGTCGCTGAATTTATTCGTGAGAAAATATTAGAATTAACGCGCGAAGAAATTCCGCATTCGGTTGCGGTTCAAGTTGAGAGTATGAGACGTAACGAAGATGATAAGATTGAGATTCAAGCAGCTATTATTGTAGAACGCAGTTCTCAAAAAGGAATTATTATCGGAGCCCAAGGATCAATGATTAAAAAAATTGGTCAACGCGCTCGTCGAGATATTGAAATTCTATTAGGAGATAAAGTTTATCTTGATTTATGGGTGAAAGTTCAAAAGAATTGGCGCGATCGTCGTACTCAATTGAATGACTTTGGTTATCAACCAGATAATTATTAAATGACAGAGGTGATTAGTTGAATGAACGGTTTGAAGGGATTGTTTTGTTTCAAAGAAAGCATCGGGAACATGATGCGCTCGTAAAGATTTTTACAGAAGATTATGGAACAAAAATGTTCTTTGTAAGAGGCTTACAAAAACCTAATCATCGCTTAACTAGTCAACTGATACCACTCACAGTGAACCACTATATTGGTAACATAAATGAAGAAGGCTTATCTTTTCTAAAAGAAGCGAATACAATTGAAATTCATCGAAAAATTCAAACGGACTATATGAAACAAGCATATTCAAGTTATGTGACCCAATTAGTAGATGCAGCGATTAATGACAACACACCAGATCAAGCATTATATGAGATGCTAAAGAAAGCATTGGAACTAATGAATAGCGATGTCTCTTACGAAGCGATTACGATCAGCATGGAGATTAAGTTATTACGGTATTTTGGTTTTGACATACATTTTGATCGGTGTCGCATCTGTGGCACAACGGTACAGCCCTTTGATTTCAGTATGAAATTACAAGGGGTGTTATGTCAGAAACACTTTCATGAAGATCCATTTCGTATGCATATTGCGCCTAAGGCAATGTTTATTGCAAGTCGACTTGATTTAGCTAGTTTACATCAGATTAATAGTATTCAGGTTAGTCAGGAGACAATCCAAGAATTACGTCGATTAATGGATGAAATTTATAAAGAATTTGTCGGTATTAACTTGAAGAGTAAGAGTTATTTAAATAATTTGGACACTTTAAGTGCTTCCATGGAAGATGTCATCAGAAAACGACACAAATCTGATTGAGAATTTGAGTGAATTGTAGTATGATGTTCTATGTATTAAGGTGAATAAATAAGATAGTAAAGCGAGTCTAGGAGAGTGAAAGCTAGACCAAATCGAAGGCAACCTTAAAAGTGTTTTTTAATTGAATCGTTTGACATAAGTGCAAGTTAACGCTTGAATTAGGGTGGAACCGCGAATTTACTTCGTCCCTATGATTTAGATTTTTATCTAATCATAGGGGCAGTTTTTTATTTTACAGAAAAGAGGAATTATCAATGGCAAAGACAATTCAAGAAATGATATTAACATTACAACAATTTTGGGCAGAACAAGGGTGTTTAATTTTACAAAGTTATGACACTGAAAAAGGGGCAGGAACAATGAGCCCGTATACATTCTTGCGTGCGATCGGACCTGAGCCTTGGAATGCAGCGTATGTTGAACCATCAAGACGTCCAGCAGATGGTCGTTATGGTGAAAACCCAAACCGTTTATATCAACATCACCAATTTCAAGTTGTGATGAAACCATCTCCAACAAATATTCAAGAATTATACTTAGATAGTTTAGTTGCTTTAGGAATTGATCCACTTGCACATGACATTCGTTTTGTTGAAGATAACTGGGAAAACCCATCATTAGGCTGTGCAGGATTAGGTTGGGAAGTATGGATTGATGGAATGGAAATTACACAATTTACTTACTTCCAACAAGTAGGTGGCTTAAAAGTAGATCCAGTAACTAGTGAATTAACCTATGGTTTAGAGCGTTTAGCAATGTATATTCTAGATGTAGATAATGTTTATGATTTAGAATGGGCTCCGGGAGTGAAATACGGCGAAATATTTAAACAACCCGAACGTGAACATTCGACTTACTCATTCGATTTAAGTAATACAGAAATGCTTTTCACACAATTTAATGCCTTTGAAAAAGAAGCAATGAATTTAATTGATAATGGGTTATCACATCCAGCCTATGACTACATCTTAAAATGCTCGCACACATTCAACTTACTTGATGCACGCGGAGTAATTTCTCAATCAGACCGTGCTGGGTATTTAGGTAGAATTAGAAAAATGGCTCGCTCTGTTGCACAAGCATTTGTTAATGAGCGTGAAGAGCTTGGCTTCCCATTATTAAACAAAGACAAAGCGTAAAGGAGCAATTGAAATGACAAAAGATTATTTATTAGAAGTTGGTATGGAAGAAATACCTGCTCGTTTTTTAACTGAATTAAGCGACCAATTAAAAGATAAAGTCGAGCAGTTTTTAACTGATAACCGATTAACTTATGATGATGCAGTTGCTTATTCAACACCAAGACGCTTAGCTGTGATTGTTAAAGGAATTGCGGAACGTCAAGAAGACGTGTCTGAGAAAGTTAAAGGACCTGCATTACGCATTGCTCAAGACGACGCAGGTGCATGGAGTAAGGCAGCACAAGGTTTTGTTCGCGGACAAAAATTAACTGTCGACGACATTTTTGTTGAACAAATTAAAGATGAAGACTATATCTTCGTTAATAAACATACAGAAGGCTTATCAGCTAAAGAGGTATTAGCGAATATGGCTGATGTATTAAACGCGATGACATTCCCAGTTAGTATGACTTGGAATTCATTCCATAAAAGCTTTATCCGTCCGGTACACTGGATTGTGTCATTACTAGATGATGAAGTCGTACCATTTAGCTTTATTAATATCGAAGCAAGTAATACATCAATAGGTCACCGTTTCCTAGGTGGCAAGACAGAAATTACGTCTCCTGATACTTATGTAGAAAAACTAAGAGATGAATTTGTAATTGTTGATACAAATGAAAGAAAAGATATTATTATCAAACAAATTGAACAAATCGCTTCAGATAACAATTGGAATGTCCCAATGACAGAAGATTTATTAGATGAAGTAACGGCTTTAGTTGAGTGGCCAACAGCTTTCTTTGGACAATTTGAAGATGAATATTTAGAAATTCCACAAATTGTTTTAATCACTGCGATGAGAGACCATCAAAGATATTTCTACGCTTTAGATCAAGGAACTGATAAGCTGTTACCTTATTTCATCTCAGTTCGTAATGGTGACGCCAATCACATTGAAAATGTTATCAAAGGAAATAAAAAAGTGTTGAAAGCTCGTTTAGAAGATGCTTTATTCTTCTATCATGAAGATATGACACATGATTTAGCTTTCTTTACAGAGAAGTTAGAATCAGTTAAAGAACATTTCAAACTAGGTACATTAGCTGATAAACAAAAACGTGTGGAACTCATCATTCAAAAATTAGCTGAAACGATCAATGAACCTGAAGCGGGTGCCATTGCAAGTGAAGCAAGTAAAATTTACAAATTTGATTTAATGACCCAAGTAGTAAACGAATTTGATGAGTTACAAGGTCAGATGGGCGAAATTTACGCGAAGAAATTTGGTCTTTCAGATGAGATTGCTCATACAATTAGCCAACAATACATGCCAACAAGCAGTGGTGGAGAATTACCTGAAACTTTATCCGGAGCAATGCTTGCTTTTGCTGATAAATTTGATACACTATTAAACTACTTTAACATCGGATTAATCCCAACAGGATCAAACGATCCTTATGCACTTCGCCGTCAAGCGATGGGAATGGTAGAAATCAGTGAGAAATATGATTGGAACTTTGATATGCATGAATTTGTTAAAGTTGTGATTAAAGATATGGATGTTACCGAAGAAGATTTAATTGAATCATTTATTGATTTTATTAAATTACGTATTCAACAATTTCTTGAGAAAGAAGCGATTGATTATGATATCATTCAAGCAGAGCTTAATGGACGTCATGCTAATGTGTATGCAGGTGTGAACTTTGCTAGAGGCATTCAAAAACTTAAGAATGACTCTCCAGAAGAGTATCGTAACTTAGTTGAATCTTTAACACGAGTTGTCAATTTAGGTGTGAAGGAAAATTCAGACGGCTTATTCGAAGAAACGAAAGCTCAAACTGAATCGGAACAAAAATTATTCGATATGTTAAAATCAGATTTCTCTACGAACAGAGATAAAGCATTAGAAATGTTCGTTAAATTGTCAGATCCAATTGCAGATTACTTCAATAACAATATGGTAAATGACGATAATGAAGCAATTAGAGAAAACAGATTGAAAACGATGAAATTTATTACGGATAAAGTATTGAAATTTATAGACCCAAGAGAATTAAACAGTAAGTTTTAGAAAATTACACAGAGAAAGAAAGGAGTGATGTCAAATGTCAACATTTTTAGATCATGCTAAAGTAGAAGTCAAAGCAGGCAAGGGTGGCGATGGAATGGTCGCTTTCCGTAGAGAGAAATACGTTCCAGATGGTGGACCAGCCGGCGGAGATGGAGGTCAAGGTGGAGATGTTATCTTTATCGTTGATGAAGGATTAAGAACCTTAATGGATTTCCGTTACAACCGTCATTTTAAAGCCAAAAATGGTGAAAATGGAATGAGTAAGAGTAAATACGGAGCCGGAGCAGAGGATTTAATTATTAAAGTTCCACCTGGAACGATTGTCCGCGAAGCTAAAACTGGTCAATTCATGGCCGATTTAGTTGATAATGGTCAAAAATTCACTGTTGCTAAAGGAGGACGTGGTGGTCGCGGGAACATTCGTTTTGCGACGCACAAAAACCCTGCACCCTCTATTGCAGAAAATGGTGAGCCCGGTGAAGAATTAGAATTAGAACTTGAACTAAAAGTTCTTGCAGATGTTGCTTTAATTGGTTACCCAAGTGTTGGTAAATCAACGTTGCTATCACTAATTAGTAATGCAAAACCAAAGATAGCTGACTATCAATTTACAACGTTAGTTCCGAACTTAGGTGTTGTACAATTGCGAAACCAACAAGAGTTTGTTGTCGCAGATATGCCAGGTTTAATTGAAGGAGCTTCTGAAGGTGTAGGTTTAGGAATTCAATTCTTACGCCACATCGAAAGAACAAAAATAATGTTACACGTTATTGATATGGGAGCTGTACATGGTCGAGATCCTTTTGTTGATTTCACTGATATTATGGATGAATTAGAAGCATATAACGAGAGATTATTACTGAGACCGATGGTGATTGTCGCTAATAAAATGGACGAAGCGATCTCAGAAGAAAATCTTGAAATATTTGAAGAAAAACTAAATGCATATTACGGCGAACGTGATTTAGATGTTCCAGAGATTTATCCTATCAGCTCATGGCAAAATCAAGGGGTAGATCAGTTAATCAAGAAAACAGCTTCACTTGTTCAAAACGAAGAATTTATTCCACTTGAAGAAGAAGTTGAAGTCGAAGAAGCTTATTATACGTTAGAGCAAGAAGAAGCGCCATTCGAAGTTGAACAAGTTGAAGAAGGCTTCTACCGTATTACGGGTGCTCAAATCGAGAAATTATTTGCGATGACTAATATGGCACATGATGAAAGTATTGCTCGTTTCCAAAGACAGATGCGTGGTATGGGAATCGATCAAGCTCTTCGTGAAATTGGAGCTCAGACGGGAGATATTGTTGAGTTATCAACATTCCAGTTTGAGTTTATGGATTAGGTGATAGCATGTCACAAGAAACTAAGTCCAAAAAAAGATTAGATATCTTTGATGGTCTTAAAGGACTATCAATTATCACAATTATTGTGTATTATTTTTTCCAGCATATTTTACCAGGTGGTTTTTTGGCGGTAAATATGTTCTTGTTAATCGCTGGTTTTTTTAACTTTAGACACTTTGTGAGTGCTAGCCAAAAAGGGGTAAAAATAAACTACTTAAACTATTATAAAAAACGGTTAAGTCGGTTATTTTTCCCTATGTTAGCAATGATTATAACAGTTAGTTCTTTTATCTTGCTGTTTTCAAGAGAGTCTTTATTCAACCTTAGAAATATGGCTTTATCAGGACTTGCTTTCTTTAATAACTATTATCAAATCTTGAATGAACAATCTTATTTCGTTCAAGCTGCAAACCCAAGTGCCTTCACGCACTTATGGTATGTCGGAATTTTAGGGCAGTTAATATTGCTTACACCAGTACTAATATTGCTGTTTTATTCTTGGCATAAGAAACAAACAACAACAGTGAATATGTTACTCATCGTTACTGTTGTATCGGCATTTTTAATGGGGTATTTATATAAAGACGGTGAAGATCCTACACGTATTTATTATAGTGTGTTTACTCGTGCATTTTCATATACGGCGGGTGGGGTTATCGGTTTAATACTACCAATGAATCTTACTGCGAAGCCAATTAAGGGTAAAATTAATTGGATATTTAATGGTATCGGAACGTTCATTATGGTCTTGATGTTCTTTATGTGTAAATTTATGTACGGAACACAACCTTTTGCTTACCGCTTTGGGATGAGTTTATTCACACTTTTAAGTGCATTATTTATTCTAGTTTCAATTCACCCAAGCACGATTTGGAACAAGATTTTAAGTTTCCGCCTGTTTACCTTTATTGGTAAACGTAGTTATTCTTATTATTTATGGTTTTATCCTGTTTATTTAATTATACCTAATATGATGCAAAATTTAGGTTTACCATCGTGGGCAAACTATACGATTCAATTTTTAATTATCGCGCTACTTGCAGAAATTAGTTACAGATTATTTGAGCAAGTAAATATTAGTTTACCTCTAGGACAAGACTTTAATATTAAGAAAACACGTCACCAATTAAAATATTTAAGATCTCATAAAGGGACTCTTTTAAATGTTAAAGTGATTACAGGTACCTATATTGTGATTTTCGTTATTGGTACGATTGGAATTTTTGCTGCACCTGAGGAAAGAGCTCAAACGGCAGAAGAATTACAAACGATTATTGAAACGAACTCCCAAATAGCCGAAGATACACAGACAGAAGATACTGAAAATGTAAAAGTAGTTAACAATATTGAAGGCCTTGGCCAACAAGAAATGCTCTATGCTAATGGATTAGACATTACCTTTGTAGGAGACTCTACTTTATTAGCAGCTACAAAACAAATTCAAAATGTCTTCCCGAAAGCGGTCATTAATGGTGAAGTCGGACGTCAACTGTATAATAGTGTGTCGGTTGTTAATAGTTTAGATCAAAGTGGGCTTTTGAAACCAACAGTTGTTACAATGATGGGATCAAATGGAACCTTTACAGCAGGCCAAATTAATGACTACATTGAAGCGATTGGACCAGAACATGATATTTTCTTTGTTACATCCGATACAAAGCGTTCTTGGGTGTCTGACGCTAATCAACAATTATTAGCAGCGGCTCAACGATTTGGTAATGTTCATATTATTGATTGGGCAAGTTACTCAAATGACCAAACAGGTTGGCAAAGAGATGATGGTGCGCATCCAACTGAAGAAGGAGCACATGAATTATCAGTCTTTATTGCTAAAGAAATATATCGTCAAAGATAAATGTATTAGTTAATTGAGGAGTGTTGGTGGGGAGATTAACTCACTAACACTCTTTTTATGCTTAATAAGATAAATGTAAAGAAATTCTCAAAAAATTGTAGTAAAATATAATGTATTAATGAAAGGTAGTGACTATGGAAATATTATTTTTAGGAACTGGCGCTGGCGTTCCATCAAAAAGTCGTAATGTTAGTTCTTTAGTGTTAAAACTATTGAATGAATTGAATGAAACTTGGCTATTTGATTGTGGAGAAGGAACTCAACATCAAATATTAAAAACAACACTGAAACCAGGAAAGGTTAAAAATATATTTATTACTCATATGCATGGGGATCATATATTCGGCTTACCAGGATTTTTAAGTAGTCGTTCGTTTCAAGGTGGAGATAACCAACCTATTACTATCTACGGACCTCCTGGAATTGAACAATACATTAATGCTTCATTGAAGTATTCGAAATCAAATTTACTTTATAAAGTAAATATTGTTGAATTAGATCCAAAGGGTGGCGAGCTTCAATTAAATAAGGGCTGGAAAGTTAAATACTTACCACTACAACATAACGTTCTGTCGTTTGGTTATAGAATTGAAGAACCGAAATCCGATGGTGTGTTACTGGTTGAAAAACTTAAAGAATACAATATTCCGAACGGACCGATATTTGGAAAGTTAAAAAATGGAGAAACAGTTACTTTAGAAGATGGTACTGAACTTGATGGGAAAGATTTTGTCGGGGAAGCCCAACCAGGTAAAGTCATTGCAATTATAGGAGATACGAGACCCAATGCAAACATCGGGAAATTAGCCGAAGAAGCTGATGTCCTTGTTCATGAAGGGACACATGCAAAAGGTGAGAACAAGATGGCGAATCGTTATTTCCATTCTACAGTTGAACAAGCAGCACAAGTTGCTAAACAATCAAAGGTTAAGCAATTATATTTAAATCACATTAGCTCAAGATATTTAGGGGCAGATGTGAAACAATTAGAAAAAGATGCGCGCTCAATATTCAAACAAACGAAAGTTGCTTATGATTTAAATGAATTTGAAATATAATTGAAAGGATGAGATTATGTTTCTGAAAAACAAAGTCGTATTACTTACGGGCGCTTCAAGTGGTATCGGTAAAGCGATTGCCATTGAAGTAGCCAAAAAAGGCGGTAATCTTGTATTAGTATCTCGAAGAGAAGAAGTACTCAATGAATTGGCAGGCAAACTGAAGCAAGAATACGAAATAGACACACTTGTGTTAGCGAAAGATTTATCTGAGGCTAAAGAAATTGAAGAAACCGTTGAAGAAACAATCAATGCCTTTGGTCATATAGATTATTTAATCAATTCAAGTGGTATGGGTATATTTAAAAAAGCAGTGGATTTCACTTCTAAAGAAATTGATCAGCTCTTTAAAATCAATACTTATGCGATGATTTATCTATCACAATTGGTCGCAAGGGAAATGATTATTAAAAATACAGCTGGACATATTTTATTCATCTCTTCCATAGCTGGTAAAATAGCCACACCAAGTTCAAGTGTTTATTCGGCATCGAAGTTTGCAGTGATAGGCTATGCGAATAGTTTAAGATTGGAATTAAAGCGGTTTGGTATTGATGTGACAACAATTAATCCTGGACCTGTCAAAACGGACTTTTTCAATCATGATTCAAATTCTAAAGAATATTATGACCGTATTAAAGCATTTGCATTAAATCCACAAAAGTTAGCTAAAGATGTGACTAAACATTTAAAACCATCACGTCGCAAAAGAGAGTTAAATCGTCCCCGTTATTATCATTTTATTGATATACTATATAAAGTGTTTCCAAGTATTGGAGATAAATTAGCAGGAGAAATGTTAAATTTCAAGGAGGATAATTAGATGAAAGAACAATGGAAAGTTATTGCGATTATTATGTTACTAATCTTAGTAGTCGTTTTTGCATTACAAAATACAAATGTTGTTGGAATTGATTTCTTTTTCACTCAATTTGAAGTATCACTTGTCTTAGTTGTATTATTCAGTATTTTGGTTGGAGTTATCATTGGAATGATTGCATCAATGTCTGCGATTCAATCAAACAGAAAGAAAAATAAAGAATTAGAAAAACAATTATCAAAAGAGAAACATAATCACTCAAATACTGCGATTGAAAAAGATGCAACAATTGCTGAATTACGCAGTAAGGTCGAAGAACAAGAGCGTGTTTCACGTAATACAATTTCTGTAGAAACAGAAGAAAAACCAGAATTAAATGAAGATGTAGCAACTGATACAACAGAGGAAGTGTAATATTCGTGAAGTTCAATATGGCACAGTTTGATTGGCAAATCAGACCAGAGTTTAATAGAGACGCTTCCAAAAGTATTTCAGACAATAATGAAACAACATTTAGTTCAACTTTTTTACGCCTATGTTCAATTAGAGGTATCACAAGTACAGAAGAGTTAATTGAGAAAACAAATCAAAAACCTCAACTTTATCATGATCCTTTTTTACTATTTGAGATGGACAAAACAATCGAACGCATTCAAAAAGCGATTGAAGAATTTGAACCGATATTAATCTATGGAGATTATGATGCAGATGGTATTACCAGTACATTGATAATGTATGAGACTTTAGAGACTATTGGGGCCAATGTCCATTATTATTTACCAAACCGCTTAACGGACGGTTATGGGCCAAATAAAGCACGTTGGAGTGAGTTGGTTGACGAATTAGATATTCGATTAATCATTACTGTTGATAATGGTGTGGCTGGTTTTGAAGCTGTGGATGCAATGAATGATATAGGTGTGGATTGTATTATTACTGATCACCATGAATTACAAAGTGAATTACCGAATGCATTCTCAATTATTCATCCAAAACATCCTTCAGGTCAATATCCTTTCCCAGAATTAAGTGGGGCAGGGGTTGCTTTGAAAGTAGTCAGTGCCTTGTTAGGTGAAGTTCCGACAGAAGCAGTTGAATTGGCAGCAATCGGTACGGTGGCAGATATGGTGTCTTTAACGGATGAAAACCGAACAATCGTATTAAGTGGATTGACTCTAATTAAAGATTCAATGCGCGTTGGTTTACAATTATTATTACAAAATGAAAAAGTTAATTTAGATAACTTAACGAGTGAGACAATTGGCTTTATTATCGGCCCACGTTTGAATGCGGTAGGTCGATTAGGTGATCCGACGCCGGGCTTAGAGTTATTGAAAACATTAGATATTTCTGAAGCGGAATCGTTATTAGAAATAGTGAATGAAAAAAATCGTGAAAGAAAATCTATCACCGAAAACATTACTAGAGAAATTGAAAATCGTATGGCTCAGTATGAATCGATTCCAAATATTATTATTGAAGCAGATAAAGATTGGCCTGCCGGAGTCTTAGGGATTGCTGCAAGTCGTTTGGTTAAAAAATACCAAAGACCAGCGATTGTCTTCCAATACATAGAAGAGAAAAAGCAATATAAAGGAAGTTCAAGAAGTGTCTCTAAGATAAATATCTTCGAAGAACTCGTTAAACAAAATGAGTACCTGACTCACTTCGGTGGACATAGTCAAGCAGCAGGGTTAACGATTGATGAAGAGAATTGGGAAGACTTTAAACAAAGCATTCACAAAAGTTTTGAGCACTATACTGAATTACTAAACGAACCTGAGCCAATTGTGATTGATATGCCGTTAAGCGTGAATGAAATGACGATTGACTTTATTAATGAAGTGAATTTATTAGGACCTTTCGGTACGGATAATCCTAAACCGCAATTTATGGTCAAGGATGCTCATATTAATACAATCAGATTTATTGGTGCAGATAAAAATCATGTCAAGCTAGCCCTTAAACAAACGAATAGCCAAGCCGAATTACAAGCCATAGGCTTTGGTAAGGCAGAGCAAGCTGAAGGGTTAGAGAACGGCAGTGTTGTGTCTGTCGTCGGTGAGTTAGATATTAACGAATGGAATGGGAATCGTCTTCCACAGTTAATGCTGAAAGATATGGGTGTCAATGGTTCTCAATGGTTAGATTATCGCTCAAGTAAGATTCATAAAGATTTGTTAAGTATAGACAAAGCCTTATATGTATTCTCCCATCAACCAATTGCAGATTATATGACCAAGCAATTGAATGGTGCACCCGTTGTATTATATGAGAATGTCTCTGAAGTTAATTTAGCCCAATATAATAACCTCATCGTAATGGAACCACCCATTCAATTACAACAACTGAAAGAGATAGTGAATGCGCAAGCTTGGTCGAAAGTCTATCTAGGATCATTTGTTCAGGAATCGAAATATATGGCAGGCATTCCTACTCGAGAAGAATTTATTAATCTGTATAAATATGTCTTTGCCAAGCAAGAATTCACATATAAGACAGAATTCGAAAGTATAACAAAATCATTAAATTTACACCCTGTAAAATTAAAAGGGATGTTTTTGATGTTTTTGGAAGCAGAATTTGTTACAATTAAGAATGGTCGGTTAGAGTTTAATAAAGATGCAACAAATAATAAAATTGATTTACCTCATTTAAAGACATTTATTCAATATGAAAGTGAATATAAGTCAGAGGCTTTATTAAATTATCAGCCGTTAGACGCTATTAAAGATTATTTTGAAGGGAATTAAATAACTAAATGAACTTAAACGATTATATTGCTTCAATCGAAGATTATCCAAAGGAAGGTGTAACGTTTCGCGATATTACACCATTAATGGCAAATGGACCTGCTTTTGCGCAAGCAACACAAGAAATTGTGGACTATGCAAGAGAAGTAGGGGCTGAAGTTGCTGTTGGACCTGAAGCGCGTGGGTTTATCGTGGGATGTCCTGTTGCTTACGCAATGGAAATTGGCTTTGCGCCAGTTCGTAAAAAAGGGAAATTACCTCGTGAAATCATTGAAGTAGAATACGAACTTGAATATGGTACTGACGTATTAACGATGCATAAAGATGCAATTACACCTGGTCAAAAAGTTGTCATTATCGATGATTTATTAGCAACAGGTGGTACGGTTAAAGCTACAATCGACTTAGTTGAAAAACTAGGTGGAGAAGTTGTAGGAATTGCATTCTTAATTGAATTGAAAGAATTAAACGGTAGAGAAAAAATTGAAGGTTATAACTATAAAGCTTTAATGCAATACTAATATCTACTCTTTACTTTAAAATTCAAAAAAATCCGAACTCTACTATAGTGTTCGGATTTCGTTTTAATTAATATATTTTAAATCTAAAATTCACGGTATAAGCTAATAACTTTACCTAATATTTGGACTGAGTTTAAAATAATGTCATCCATAGCGTCATTTTCGGGACGTAAAATATAGTGATCAGACTGTTTGTAAAAAGTCTTACAAGTTGCTTCGTCATCATCAGTCAAAGCGACAACGATATCACCATTATTAGCAGAAGGTTGGCGACGAACTGTAATTAAATCACCATTGAAGATACCGGCATTGATCATACTTTCACCGTCAATTTGGAGCATGAATAAATCATTGCTATCAAAATGTTCTAAATTAGGTGGAATTGGATAATAATCAACGGCCTCTTCAATTGCTAAGATAGGCGCACCGGCAGCAACGCGACCAAGTAAAGGGATATCCTTTCTTGAAATACCCAAAGCTTCAAGCGCAATTGGCGTCAGTTCTAACGCACGTGTCTTACTCGCGTCACGGACTAAGTAACCTTTGCCTTCTAATCGAGAAAGATGACCATGAACAGTAGATGTCGAAGCTAATCCAACTTCTGCTCCAATTTCTCTGACAGTTGGCGGGTATCCATTAGAGTCAATTGCTTTATATATACAATCAAGTATATTTAATTGTTTTGCTGATATTGATTTCATAATTTCAACTCTTTCGTTTTTATTGTTTTTAGTATAGCATTTATAATAACGCTTAGCAAACAAATGTTCGTAGTAAAGGAGTGATTATATGTTAAGTAAGGATAAGATCAAACGCATCAACGAATTGTCTAAAAAGAACAAAGCAGGGACAATCACTGAAGAAGAATCGATTGAAAGAAAAAACCTGCACAAAGAATACATTCAAAGTATGAGAGATAGCATTGGTGCTCAAATTGAGGGAATTAAAGTCGTTGATCCTGAAGGGGAAGACTTAACTCCTAATAAAGTTAAAGAGATTCAAAAAGAACGTGGCTTACATAATAGAGACAACGAATAATTTTCTCTAGTCAACACAATGATTATTTAGTATTATTGTATTACATGAAGTTTAGAAGAGAGGTGTAGTTAAATGGCAACTTGGATATGGTTAGTTATCGTATTTATTGCATTAATTATTGGTTTTGTCGCTGGTTTCTTCCTATCAAGAAAGTATATGATGGATTACTTTAAGGAAAATCCACCGATCGACGAGAGAATGATTTCTCAAATGATGGCCCAAATGGGTCAAAAACCATCTAAAAAGAAAGTTCAACAAATTATGAACTCAATGAAACAGCGTTAATATAATGCTAGTAGGGGTTATCCGATTTTTTCGGATGGCTCCTGTTTTTTATTTTTTTAGATGGAATTAAACCTAAGGCAACAAAGTAGCAGCAAAAATATATTTTGATTTTGAAGCCAGTCTAATTAAATATGCATGACAATTTTAAAAGTGTTATAATACTTGGACTGTTCTCAATAGATAAGGTGCAAAAGATTTGCTTCAGTAAATTGGCTATGGTATGTTTTATGCTACTAACAGCGGTTGTATCAAGGCTTTTTTAGTTAAAAGTTAAGTTTTTGAGAAGAAAATGATAGCTTTATTTTGAGAGGCAAGGGGTATGACGCGTCTCTCTTTTTTATATTTTAGGATGGGGTGAATTGTATGGATATGTTTGGAAAACTGGGTTGGTTTTTTAAACAAGAAAGAAAAGCGTATATTTTTGGAATATCAATGTTAATTCTATTGAGTGTGATGACTGCGCTTGTGCCAATGATTATTGGTATCATCATAGATAATATGGCAGCCGGTACAATAACAGGAAGTCAGTTGGTGACTTGGAGTGTGGTTCTTGTTGTTATAGCGATTGTTCAATATGTGATGCGTTACGTATGGCGTACGAAGATTTTTGGAACATCAGCTAAACTGGAAAAGATATTAAGAGCAAGATTGTTCACCCATTTTACACAAATGGACTCGATATTCTTTCAAAAATATCGTACCGGAGATTTAATGGCGAGAACAACGAATGATTTGAACTCAATTCGTATGGTGGCTGGGGGAGGTATTTTAACCTTAGTTGACTCTTTATCTCAAGGATTACTTACATTGTTCATGATGTTTTTCTTTGTAGATTGGCGATTAACTTTAGTGTCGATTATACCCATTCCTTTGTTAACGATTTTAATTCGATTTGTTGGTCGTAAACTTCATTATCACTCACGAAAATCTCAAGCAGCTTTCTCTTCAATGAACGATAAAGTTCAAGAGAGTGTTACGGGCATGAAAGTAATTAAAACGTTTGGTGAAGAAGAGTTAGATATTGAAGACTTTAAGAAAATGACCACAAATGTTGTTGATCGAAACCAAAAAGTTTATTTATTTGATGCTGCGTTTAGACCTGCAAGTCAACTAATTATGGGTGCAGCTACGATTTTAGGTGTATTCTTTGGTGGTTTTCTCGTTTCACAAGGAGAAATTACCATTGGTTTATTAGTTGCTTTTATCAGTTATGTGACTCGTTTACAGTGGCCGATGATTGCGATCGGGCGTTTATTTAATATTTTAGAACGTGGTTCAGCAAGTTATGACCGTATTTTAGAAATTCTAAATGAAAAAAGTACGATTATTGAAGAACCGGATGCATTGAGTCAATCTATCTCTGGTGATATCCATATAGATATTGATGAATTTGCTTACCCAGACGATGAGGAAGAGGCTTCCTTACGTGATATTGATATTCACATTAAACAAGGAAACACACTTGGAATTGTTGGACGTACTGGTTCAGGTAAGACGTCATTATTTAAATTACTTTTACGTGATTATGACCAATTTAAAGGCGATATCACTTTTAATGGAATTTCGATTAAAGATTATCAATTAGATAGTTTATTAGCGAATATAGGTTACGTTCCACAAGATAATTTCTTATTCTCAACGACTGTTCGTGACAATATTCGTTTTGCGAATATGGATACGACAGATAAAGAAGTGGAAGATATTGCCAAAGTGACAAGTGTTCATGAAGATATATTAGGCTTTAGTGAAGGCTATGATACGCTCGTAGGTGAACGTGGAGTGGCTTTATCTGGAGGACAAAAACAACGTATCTCTATGGCGAGAGCGATGTTAATTAATCCAGAATTATTGATATTAGATGATTCACTTTCAGCCGTGGACGCTAAAACTGAAGAAGCAATTCTAAATTCAATTAAAGAAACACGTGAAGATAAATCAACAATTATTTCTGCCCATCGTTTAAGTAGTGTGATGCATGCGGATGAGATTGTTGTGCTTGATGAAGGTCAAATTGTTGAACGTGGAACACATGCGGAATTAATTAATAATAATGGTTGGTACCAAGAAATGTATGAACACCAACAATTAGAATTAAGCTCTGAAATGGAAGAGGTGTAATAATGGCAAGTAAAGTTCAACATGAATCAGCTTGGGCAAGAAAAATGTCCATGAGAGAGCAGTTTACTGTAACGAAACGTATCTTTGCTTTCGCAAAACCATATTGGAAGACATTCTTAGTTGCTATTTTATTTACATCTGTCACAGTAGCTGTTTCTGTTATTATGCCAAGAGTGATTCAAACATTTATTGATGATCATTTGACACATTTAGACGTTACTGTGCAAATAGCAACAACTTTTGCTTTAACCTATGGTTTTTTACTCCTATTACAAGGTGTATCTAATTATTTATCAACGTATTTATTCAATATGGCTGCTGAAAAGACAGTGGAAAACGTACGAGATACAATATTTACTAAAATTAATACGTTAGGCATGCGTTACTTTGACCAAACACCTGGTGGATCGATAGTTTCTCGCGTAACAAATGATACAGAAACGTTGAAAAACTTTTGGAATACATTCTATGCATTGTTTGAAGGGGTTGTAACGGTCATTTCAGTATTCATTGGGATGTATTTAATGAATCCAAGTATGGCAATGTTATTCTTAATCTTTGTCCCAATTATGATTGGAATTATTTGGTATTACCAAAGTTACAGTTCTCAAGTATATCGCTCAATGCGTGAGAATTTAAGTCGGTTAAATACTAAAATTAACGAATCTATTCTAGGAATGAATGTTATTCAACATTTCCGTCAAGAGAAACGAATTATTGATGAATTTGATGACCAAAATGAAAAGCACTTTGGTGCGCGTTACCAAATGGTTAAAATGAATGCACTGCTTTTAATGAGTGTGATTAGTTTCTTAGAAGGCTTATCTTTAGCTTTAGTAATCTACTTCTTAGGTAGACAATACTTAAATGGTATTTTAGAAGTGGGTGTGATTTATGCATTTGTTCAATATAGTTCGCAATTCTTTAGACCGATGGGTATGATGATGGATAGTCTAAGCTTACTTCAAGATGGGGTAGTTTCAAGTTCACGTATTCTTCGTGTTCTGGATCATGAAGAATATGTTCCAGAACAAATTGTTCATGATGAGGCTGAAATCAAAGATGCAAAAATTGAATTTAAAAACTTAACATTCTCTTATGATGGAAATCAAAATGTCTTAAACAACATTAGTTTCACTGTTAATCCTGGAGAAACTGTTGCGATTGTCGGACATACCGGAAGTGGTAAAAGTTCAATTATTAATGTCTTAATGCGATTTTATGAGTTTCAATCTGGAGATGTTTTAATTGACGGACATAGTATTCGTGAGTTTCCGTATGAAGAATTAAGAAAAGATATTGGATTAGTTCTTCAAGATTCATTCTTATTCTATGGGGATGTGAATCGAAATATCCGTTTGTTAGACCATTCAATATCTGATCGAACAATTCGAGAAGCGGCGCACTTTGTTAATGCTGATTTATTTATTGAAAAACATTCAGATGGCTATGAGCACCGAGTTATTGAACGAGGGGCAAGTTATTCAAGTGGTGAAAAACAATTAATCTCATTCGCCAGAACAATGGCGCGTGATCCGAAGATTTTAATTCTTGATGAAGCTACGGCTAATATTGATACGGAAACAGAAGAGTATATTCAAGCAAGTTTGGCTAAGATGCGTCAGAACCGAACAACCATTGCGATTGCTCACCGTTTAAGTACGATTAGAGATGCCAATCAGATTATCGTTCTTGATAAAGGAAACATTATCGAACAAGGAAATCACGATGAATTGATTGAGAAAAAAGGGACATACTATCAAATGTATCGTCTGCAAACTAAAAACTAAAAAAATAAGACATCTAGCTGCCTTCAAATTGGAAGGAAAGTTAGATGTCTTTTTATTAGTCTTTTTTATTTGGAATATATTCGTAATCAGGATCAAGTTGCTTGTCTAATTTATCGAAAGCCTCTGCGATTGCAATATCAATTTGTTTCAGTTCTTCCCGAGTATACTTTTTAGAATCATCGAAAGAAATAGGTTCACCAATGGCTACTTTTGCTTTTTTTCGGAAGAAAAATTCTTTCGCATTCATTGGCGGTTGTAAAGCAATTGGAATAATATCCTTCTTACTCAGTCTTTGAATAAAGGCAGTTCCACCTTTTACTTCAGTAGAGTAGCGTGAGCCTGTAGGGAAAATTCCTAGATGTTTATTTTCTTCATTCATTACCTCAACACCACGACGAAGTGACTTCGGTGATGGTTTTTCTCTTTTGACAGGGAAAACATTTAATTTTGGTAATAAATAGCGGAAGATTTTATTTTTAAACAAAGTATCCTTAGCCATAAAAGCAATTTCAGTTGGTTCAACAACCATAGCTAAGAAAATTGGATCTAACCAATGACGGTGAGTTGATGCAATAATTGCAGCATCCTTTGATAAATTTTCTTGACCAACGACATATGGTTTTCCGTTAAAAATGTAAACAATGTATTTGACTATAAATAATAAAAATGAATAGAGATTCATTACTAACGACCTTTCTATTAAAAAATATGATAAAATTACTATATTATCAGGTTGGGTTAAAGGAGTTTTTTATGAAGAAAATCATTCACAAAATAACATTATTAATTTGCGTTCATTGTATTATACCAATAATACCAGTGGCTTCTCAAGATGAATATGAACTTTTGTCAATTCATCCAAGTGATTCGACGGCGTTCACGCAAGGGTTCGAATTAAATGAAGCAGGTGAGTTACTGCTAGGGACAGGTTTGTACGGTGAATCAAAGATTGGTTATTTAGATTTAGACACAGGTCATTATGACGTCGTCGATCAATTAGATAAAGAATTATTCGGTGAAGGTCTAACAGTCACTTCAGATGCTGTGTGGCAACTGACATGGCGGAGTGGCGTTGCATTTAAAAGAGATAAAGATACTTTAGAAATAATAGATACCGTTGATTATGAAGGTGAAGGCTGGGGACTAGCTTATGATGACCAAGAAGATGTCATTTGGATGTCAGATGGAACGAGTGTGCTTGAACAAAGAGATCCAAATACCTTTGAAGTGATCGACACAATTGACGTGACTTATAATGATCAATTAGTAGAAGAAATCAATGAGTTGGAATTTGCTAACGGATATATTTACGCAAATGTATGGTATACTAATGAAATCATTGTCATCGATCCAAAAACGGGTATTGTGGCATATAAGTATGACCTGACTGAAGTTCTCGAAGAGAATTTGACAGACCAAGAGTTGGATGAAATAGACTCCCTTAATGGAATTGCACATATTGAAGGCAATCAGTTTTATATTACAGGGAAACTGTATCCGGTTATTTTTGAGATAGAATTAAAGCAATAATAGAAAGGAAATATTATGACAGAACCAGCAATTAGATATGAATTAATAAAAGAAGAGAAAAATACAGGCGCGCGATTAGGTATTTTACATACACCTCATGGTAGCTTTGAAACACCGATATATATGCCAGTTGGAACATTAGCAACGGTCAAAGGGTTATCTCCGGAAGAATTAAAAGATATGGGTGCAGAAATTGTCTTAAGTAACACATATCATCTATGGTTAAGACCTGGTGAAGATATTGTTGAAGAGGCGGGTGGCTTACACAAGTTCATGAACTGGGACCGTGGAGTCTTAACGGATTCTGGAGGCTTCCAAGTTTTCTCACTAAGTGATATGCGTAAAATTGAAGAAGAGGGCGTGCATTTTAGAAATCATATTAGTGGAGAGAAATTATTCTTAACACCAGAGAAAGCAATTCAAATCGAAAATGCTCTTGGAGCAGATATTATTATGAGTTTCGATGAATGTCCGGACTTCCATCATAGTTATGACTATGTTAAAAATTCAATTAACCGAACAACCCGCTGGGCTGAGCGTGGACTTAAAGCGCATCAACGACCGGATGACCAAGCTTTATTCGGAATCGTTCAAGGTGCGGGTTATAAAGATTTACGTATTCAACACGCTAGAGATCTAGTGTCACTTGATTTCCCTGGTTATTCAATTGGTGGATTATCAGTTGGTGAGACAAAAGATGAGATGAATAGTGTCTTAGATTACTTAACACCCGAATTACCAAAAGATAAACCACGTTATTTAATGGGTGTAGGTTCACCGGATGCTTTAATTGACGGTGTTATTCGTGGGGTTGATATGTTTGACTGTGTTCTTGCAACACGTATCGCAAGAAACGGAACTTGTATGACAAGTACAGGACGTTTAGTTGTGAAAAACGCTCAATATGCCCGTGACTTCAGACCGATTGATGAGAATTGTGATTGCTACACTTGCCGTAATTATACGCGTGCTTATGTAAGACATTTAATTAAGACAGATGAATTATTTGGTATGCGTTTAGCGTCAATTCATAATGTCTACTTCTTATTAGAATTAATGCGCAACGTTAGAAAAGCGATCATGGATGATCAATTACTAGAATTTAGAGAAGATTTCTTCGAAAGATACGGATATAATAAACCAAACGCAAAAAGCTTCTAGATTGTGGCTAAATGTCTCAATTTTTGATACACTGTCTTTATGCTTAAAAAATGAAAGGATGACAAACGTTAATGGAATTTATTCTAAGTTTTATGCCGTTTATAGTTTTATTTGCTGTAATGTACTTCATGCTAATAAGACCACAAAAGAAACAGGCACAGAAAAAACAAGAGATGTTAAATGACATGAAACCAGGTGACGCAGTAGTGACTATCGGAGGACTTCATGGTGTTGTAGATGAAGTAAGCCAAAGTAGTCAAACAGTCGTACTTGATTGTGAAGGTGTATATTTAACATTTACATTAGGTGCTATCGCTACAGTTACTCAAGGTGGTAA
This sequence comes from Ruoffia tabacinasalis, assembly GCF_042652985.1. Classification (NCBI taxonomy): domain Bacteria; kingdom Bacillati; phylum Bacillota; class Bacilli; order Lactobacillales; family Aerococcaceae; genus Ruoffia; species Ruoffia tabacinasalis. Next base: position 72,157 of record NZ_JBHSHQ010000050.1, read on the forward strand.
CATTGTAGATCGTCAAGACGAAATTGAAGTAGCGAACGATATTGCTCGCGAAGAAAACCGTGAAGACATCGCTGAAGAAAGCGATGAAACTGAAAGCACTCTTTAATTTCAATAAAGCTCCAAGAATTCCTGTATAAGGAATTTCTTGGAGCATTTTTTTGTTGTCATATAAAGACGTCTGGAAATATTCCTTAAGCAATAGAGATTGATTTTACGAACAAGTGTTTGTATAATATATACAATAAAGAGAGGTGAGTTGCGTGCAATATGGTATTTTATCTTTTGATGAAGTTGAACCCGATATATCTAGAAAAATTCTCCATGTCGACATGGATGCCTTTTATGCCAGTGTTGAAGTGAGAGATAATCCTAAATTAAAGAATAAGCCAGTTGTTATAGCAAAGCATCCCAAACTTACCGGCGGACGGGGAATCGTATCAACCTGCAATTATGAAGCAAGAAAGTATGGCATTCACTCTGCGATGTCTGCTCAAGAAGCCTATATGCGCTGTCCTAAAGCTGTCTTTATCCAAGGAGATTTAAATTACTATCGAGAAATATCGATGCAAATCAGAGAAATTTTTAATGAATATACGGATTTAATTGAGCCTGTATCTCTAGATGAGGCTTATTTGGACGTCACTAATAATAAGAAGAATATGAAGAGTGCGACAATCATGGCTATGGAGATAAAGGAAGAAGTATTTCGCCGAACGCGTTTAACTTGTTCGGTGGGGATATCGTATAACAAATTCATCGCAAAAATTGCCTCAGATTATAATAAACCAAACGGAATCACCTTAGTTGAACCTAAAGATGCAGTTCAATTCTTAAAAGAGTTAAGTATCGATAAATTTCATGGAGTAGGAAAGAAGTCACTCCCGCATTTTCATGATTTGGGAATTTTTACTGGGGAAGATTTATATGAAAAGTCCCTCGATGATTTAATTGAAAACTTTGGTAAGATGGGTTATTCCTTATATTTTAAAGTGCGAGGCGTTCATAATACACCAGTGAATAATAAGCGCGAACGAAAATCAATTGGAAGAGAAAGAACCTTTTCGGTATTTCTTGAATTAGAGTCTGAAGTAGTAGATAATATAGTTAAATTGATACACAAGGTTGACAATCGACATCATATTTCTGATATGAGAGCACATACGATTACTTTGAAAATTCGATACGATAATTTTGAGACGATTACTCGACAAATTCAATCCATTGAATCGATTGAGTCTGTTGAAAAGAGTATAGAATTAGCTAAAGAAATTTGGGAAGAACATGGACATCTTGACCGGACTATTCGATTATTAGGTGTGACTTTTTCAAATTTTGACCATCCTTTATATACATCAATTAAACTTGACTTAGACTAGGAGAATTTATATATGGCATTATTTAGTAATCCAATTTTTCAAGCACTAGTTGCGGGAATATTTACATGGCTTTGTACATTATTTGGTTCTGCTTTTGTTTTTCTTTTTAAAGAAGTAAATGATCGCTTTTTAGCAATTATGCAAGGTTTTGCGGCAGGAGTGATGATAGCAGCATCTTTTTGGTCTTTATTAGCACCTGCCTTAGAGTATGCTGAATCAAGTGCATCTTCTTTACCGGCATGGTTACCAGTAGCAGTCGGCTTTGTAGTCGGTGGTTTATTCTTAAGATTACTTGACTACACGGTACCACATACGCATTTATCTGAAGATCATGGAGATTCGGACAATCGCAAGTTGCCTAAGACGACGATGTTGTTCTTAGCTGTAACGATTCACAATATTCCAGAAGGACTAGCCTTAGGAGTTGCCTTCGCGGCAGCAAGTATCGGTAATGGCGGAGCAACTTTAACTGGAGCCATTGCGTTAGCTATTGGTATCGGTTTACAAAATATACCTGAAGGATCAGCCTTATCATTACCATTATATGCAGACGGAAGAACGAAACGAAAAGCATTTCAAATGGGACAGTTATCAGCAATTGTTGAACCAGTTTCAGCGGTTATTGGGGCAGCAGCCGTCCTAGTTGTTCAAGAAATATTACCTTATGCACTTGCTTTCGCAGCAGGAGCAATGATCTTTGTGGTTGTTGAGCAATTAATACCTGAATCACAATCATCTAACCATACGGATGATGCGACCTTAGCATTAATCGGTGGTTTTGTCTTAATGATGATATTAGATGTGGCCTTAGGTTAATAATTATTTTCAATCTGTAATTAAACTGTTATACTGTAATTATCGAATTACAGTATAACAGTTTTTTATTTATCTGGAGGGATTTAGTGACTACTAAGCATAATCAAATACTACAATATATTGAAACACTTCCCATTGGCAAAAAAATATCCGTACGTGGCATCGCTAAGCACTTAAATATGAGTGAGGGAACAGCTTACCGTGCAATTAAAGATGCTGAAACACTAGGTATTGTCTCAACAATTGAGAGAGTTGGAACAATCCGAATTGAAAAGAAATCAAAATTTTTACCAGAAATGTTACGCTTTAATGAAATGGTTTCAATTATCGAAGGGACTGTTCTAGGTGGGGAGGAAGGCCTTGATCGTCATCTAAACAAATTCATTATCGGTGCAATGCAAGAAAATGACGTAAAAAAATATTTTGTGCCGAATTCACTTATCATTGTGGGGAACAGAGAAGAAGTTCAACAACTGGCATTAGAGAATGATGTTGCCGTACTTATTACGGGTGGCTTTGATACGAGCGATAAGATAGTGGAACTAGCAAACGAGAAGAAATTACCAGTTATCTCAACACCATTTGATTCATTTACAGTGGCGACGATTATTAACCGTTCTATGGCGGATCAAGAAATTAAGAAAGAAATTATGACAATTGCGGATATCTTTACGCCGATTGATCAAACACCTGCATTAACTGCTCAAGACACTGTGAATACATTCTATGACCTATCACGTGAATCTGGACTTTCACGCTTTCCAGTCCACCATAACAGTCGTTTGATTGGAGTTGTGACAGCTAAAGACCTCATAGGGAAATCTGAATCAGTCCTAATTGAAAGAGTCATGACTAAAGATTTGGTGACCGTTCAAAAACATATGACCGTCGCAAGTGTATCACAACTGATGGTGCGTGAAGATATTGAGATGATTCCTGTTATAGAAGATAATATGGAATTATTAGGCGTTGTCTCACGTCAAGATATTATGCGTGGAATTCAAATGATTCAAAAGCAACCACAAATTGTAAATACATTTGAAGATGATATTATTATGCATATTGAAGAATATATCTTAAAGACACAAGAACATAAGTATGACTACCACGTTGTGGTCCAACCACAAATGTTAAACAGTTTAGGAACGATTTCTTATGGTGTTCTCTGTGAATTAATTTCGCATTCTGCTTATCAAAAATTTTATGATACAACCAATCAAAATCATATTATTGAAAAGATTGATTTGCATTATTTCAAATTAATTCAAATGGGGAATTTAATTCAGTTTAAAGTTGATATATTCAATCAGAATAGACGAACAGCCTTAATTGAGGTCAATGTTTTCCATGAAAATTCTTTAGTTGCAAAAGCAATTATCACGACGCAAGTTATAGAAACAAAGTAAATGAGATATAGAAGGGATAGACTATGTATTTAGAAACTGAGAAAGTACAAAAATTATTATCATACATTAAAGAATACGACACAATTATTATTCACCGACATGTGAGACCGGATCCAGATGCGTTTGGTTCTCAACTTGGTTTAAAGTATTTAATTGAGAGTACTTTTGAGAACAAAAAAGTTTTAGCAGCAGGGACAATGTCAAAAGGCTTGTCTTGGATGGGAGAGATGGACGAGATTGCAGATTCAGATTATGAAGATGCATTAGTCATCGTTGTCGATACAGCCAATCATCCTAGAATTGAAGATAAGCGTTACAATAAAGGAGCAAAACTTGTAAAAATAGACCACCATCCTGATGTGGATAGTTATGGGGATTTAGAAATGGTTTATACAAAAGCCAGTTCATGTAGTGAAATTATCGCAAATATCTCACTTGAATTGGGAGAAGCGTTGCCACTTACAAAGGAAGCTGCCTTTATGTTATATGCAGGCATTGTAGGAGACACTGGACGTTTTCAATATGATTCGACAAGTGCAACAACACTAACAACAGCAGCAGAATTACTTAAGCTGGATATTGATCATTTTATTATCAATGACCGATTCAATACTAAATCAATGGAGCAAGCAAAATTCCAAGGTTTTGTCTTAGATCAATTAGAAATTACAGATAATGGAGTGGCTCATATCTTAATTAATCAAGCGGATCTTAAACGATATGGAATTAGTGAAGAAGAATCGAATGTTGCTGTCGGAATTCCAGGAAGTATTATGGGTGTTAATACTTGGGCATTATTCATCGAACAAGAAGGTAACAATCCATACTGGAGAGTTCGAGTGAGATCAAAAGGACCAGCAATCCATGAAATAGCGGCTAAATACCATGGTGGAGGGCATCCTAAAGCAAGTGGTGCCTCGGTCTATAGCAAAGAGGAAATGAGTCATTTATTAGAGGATTTAGGGCAAGCAGCGCAAGCATATTTAGATAATATAAGCGAATAGAGAAAAGACCAAGTTGATTTTGAGTCAACTTGGTCTTTTGCTTTGTATTTTATTTAATCAAACCAATCAAAGCCTTGTTTATTAATGAGATCATCAGCAGCTTTTGGCCCACTAGACATTGCTGGGTAGTTTGGAAAATCAGGTTTCGGAGCTTCTTTCCAGAGGCGCTGAATATTATCAACAAATTTCCAATCATGTGCAACTTCAAGCCAGTGATTAAAGTTATTTAAATTCCCTTGAATACATGCTAAGATTAAACGCTCGTAATCTGCAGGCATTGCGTTAATTTCTTCCTCATCTGGTGAGTATGACAATTCAATTTGTTTTAATTCATTAGTATAACCGATCGTTTCTTGATTTAAATAAAGTCGATAAGCTAGGTCTGGATTAATTTCAATCATTAATCTATTGCCAGGCACACCTTCTTTAGTTGCTTTAAACTGGACATGAATCGTTGTATATTTTCCTTCTAGTCGCTTTCCAGAGCGAATATAGAAAGGTGTACCTTCCCATTCTGGTAAATCAATTAAAACTTTGGCTGCGAAATATGTTTCAGTGGTTGACTCAGCATCTACCTTATCTTCTTCACGGTACGCTTTGTACTCATTGGATTCACTTTGTCCGTATTGGCCACGCACGACATTTTCTAGTAATTCATTCACTGAATCATATTGATGTAAATTCTTAAGTATATGAATTTTTTCTTGTCGAATCGACTCAGGCTCATCATCCTTTGGTTCGTTCATAGCAACTAATGAAAGCATTTGAAGTGCATGATTTTGTATCATGTCTTTAGATACACCGCTATTTTCATAGTAGTCACCACGATCTTCAACACCCACTTCTTCAGCAAGCGTAATTTGAACATGGTCGATATTCTCTTTATTCCAAATTGACTTTAACATGATGTTACTAAAGCGTAAATTTAGGAGTGATTTAACAAAGCCTTTTCCTAAATAATGGTCAATACGGTAAATTTCATTTTCTTCAAATGAAACTTGAAGTTGATCTTGTAATTCATTGGCTGAATTAAAGTCATTTCCGAATGGTTTTTCGATAATTAATCGGTTATAACCTTGTTCCGTAGCTAAGCCAGAACCTTTAATATGCTGCGTAATTATAGGGAATAGGCTAGGCGAGAGTGAGATATAGAAGATTCGATTCCCTTGTGTTTGATACTTTTCCTCTAACTCTAAGGCTAATTCTTGTAAATTATGGTACTCATCTACATCATTCACATCGTGTGATTGATAATAGAAGTGTGATGCAAATTCTTCAGCATGTGCTTGGTCATCAATTTCATCTTTAATACTGTTTAGGACTACCTCACGCAAATAATCGTCTGTCCAAGGGCGACGAGCAGTTCCTATTAAGGCAAAATGTTCAGATATATAATTGTTTTTGTATAATCGATATATTGCTGGATATAACTTACGGGCAGCTAAATCTCCCGTAGCTCCGAACAATGTAATGAGTAAACGATGTTTTTCCATGAAATCCCTCCATCTTTAACAACCAATATTATAGCTTAAAAAGGACCTAGTTACAATTTAACAAGACGAAAATCTAATAATTTGTTCATTTTATTTTAATATTACTCTGGTTTGTTTTTCTTTACCGATACTTGTATAATTTGACATGTTAGTAAAAAGTACAGTGAAAGGAGATTATTATGAAATTATTTAAAGAATTACCGTTGAAACAATTTATTCAAGATGCGTTATTAGACATTCGCTTTGAAACTTTAACCCCTGTTCAAGAAGAAGTGATCCCACATGCTTTAGATGGACAAAGTTTAATTGTTCAATCCCAAACCGGCTCAGGAAAAACACATAGTTTTTTAGTGCCCATCTTAAACCAAATTGATCCAGATGCAAATGAAGTCCAAGCAGTAGTCACTGCTCCAAGTAGAGAATTAGCAGAACAATTATATAATGTAGCAATTCAAATCGCTGAGTTTTCAGAGAAACCAATCAAAGTCGTGCGTTATATTGGAGGTACTGATAAACAACGCCAACTTGAAAAATTACAAAATAATGAACAACCTCAATTAGTTATTGGTACTCCGGGGAGAATTTTTGACTTAATGTCTGAAAATGCACTTTGGGTTCAATCAACCAAAACATTCGTTGTTGATGAAGCTGACATGACAATGGATTTAGGATTTTTATCGATAGTTGACGAGATTGCCTCTAGAATGCCGGAAGAATTACAAATCATGGTGTTCTCAGCAACAATCCCTCAAACATTAGAAGTGTTCTTAAATAAATATATGACGGCACCAAAAGTAATCGAAATCGATAATCAGGGTGTTATTGCTGATATGATAGAGAATTACTTAATCTATACGCGAGGCAGAGATAGAGCAGAGATAGCTTATTCCTTACTAACAATGGGTGAGCCATACTTAGCACTGATCTTCTGTAACACAAAGCAATATGCTGATGAAGTCAGTCATTTCTTAAAAAATAAAGGACTAAAAGTAGCGACGATTCATGGCGGACTAACACCTAGAGAACGTAAAAGAGTGATGCGACAAATTCGTGATCTAGAATTCCAATATGTAGTAGCGACAGATTTAGCTGCGCGTGGTATTGATATTCCAGGAACATCTATGGTTATTAACATGGAAATTCCAACCGAATTAGAATTCTTTATCCACCGAGTTGGTCGTACAGGACGTAACAATATTAAAGGTGTTGCTTATACTTTAATTGAGCCTGACAACGAACGTGATATTCATACTTTAGAGAAAAAAGGGATTGAATTTGAGCACGTTGACATCGTAAAAGGTGAAATTAGAGAAGTTAAAGCTAGAAATGCTCGTGCAAAACGTGAAGACAAAAAGAAAAATGAAGATACTGTGATTAAAGGTATGATTCAACGTAATAAAAAACGTAAAGTAAAACCAGGCTATAAGAAAAAATTAGATCGACAAATCCAATCACATAAACGAACACAAGCACGTCAAAATAAGCGCAAGAAATAATAAAAAACCAGCTTTCCAATTTTAATGGAAGCTGGTTTTAATTTTGTTAATATTATTTTTCTTCGTCATCATCATCGTTGTCTTGACTCTCAGTATCATCTTTAAAGTCTAAATCGATTGTATCGATTTCATCAAGGTTATTCATAATAGTATGAATAAATTTAGTGTGGTTTTTAAAAGCAAGATACAATAGAAATAAAGTAATTGCAGCTAAAGTAAACTGTGTTGCGACGAATCCCGGAATTAGTATCGACATTAACTCGAGTAATAAAATTGGCACAAATGAGATTACTACTGTTAACTTCAGTCTTGCTTTGAAATTAATGGCTCTAGTCAATCGAACATTAAAGAAACCGGCCATAATACTGATTAATATAATTTGGAACCAGTAAACGAAGAAAGCAGTCACTAGCATTACTACAAACATCATTGTATTAATTGAAAATGATTCTTCAACAATATAATTTAAAAATAATTCAAAGCGATGATTGTTTGCGAAAAGATAATCGTAACCAGGGATTTCTTGAACAGCCTCACCAACGGTTAGAAATGCGTAATCCTCAATAATAAAGATCCCAAACGGTGAATTAGGCATCAACATTTCTCTTTGTTCAGCTGGTACTTCTGTTTCAAAGCCCATTTCAGTATTGATTGAATCATCAATGACGATTTGCACTGAATCAGATTGATAATAGAGTGGTTTTTCTCCTTCAGCTAAATTCAAAGTTCCTTCTGATAAAGAATACTCTGGAATATATTCAACCGCATTAGAGAAGTCATCTGAAATTTGTGAAAAAATTGGAATAATATTAACGAACATCGCTAGTGTCATTGCTAATATAGAACCAAAAGCAACCAAATGAATATATTTCCACGGCACATTTATCGATTCAATATAATAGCGAGGGTTCTTTAACCCTAGTTTAAGTAAATTAAATATTTTCTTCATTGAACCGTCCTTTACTAATTAAATTCATTAATTTATCATACCAAAGTCAATTGAATTATCAAGTATATTTATGACTTTGCATGTCTTTCAATAGTAACTTATTTATATTAAATCAATGTGTACTCAAGTTATTCTTATGTATGATTCTGAATTTAATCAGATGTATTTGAGTCAGTTTCTACGCTAATATTTTTTTGAGAGGTTTTTCTATCCCAATAAATAATACCTACTAAACTGATTAAACCAATCAAGCTTGATATACCTCCAAAGACAACCGAACGAGGGAAGTAGGTTAATTCAACATTATGTTGACCACTCGTCATAGGTATAGCCATTAAGGTATCACTTAATACACTTACTGGTTCAACACTTTCCCCGTCTACGGTTATATTCCAAGCCGCATCATAAGGAATCGTGAATAAGACATAAGCGTCATCTTGTTCAATGGTAATATTCCCTTCAATGTGATTATGACTAGATTGGGTCACATTAAACTTATTATCCTCTTTAGTATCCATCATGTCTTCATAACGCGCTAAGTCAAATTCGTACAATTCAAGTAAATTCGCTTGCAATTCTTCTTCCACAAGCTCTACATCAAAGTATTGATCCTCACGAACAGTATCATAACTGGCATTGTATACTTGACGTCTTCTAAATGGTGAATAGAAGCGATAATGATTTGAGTTTAAATCAAACGAAACATTCTTACTTGAGAACTGGCTCGGTATACTGAAGTAGTATGGATTTCGACTCGTTGTTTCGAAATGCCAACGAATTCTCGGTGTTTGTGCATCATTTTCTGTTGTATCAACATATGTATAATAATCTCCATCTCCGGTATCCGCTACTTCGACATTTTCATAAGTGACATTCGTAAAGTCATGCTCTGTAAAGTAAGGAGCGCCATTACCGTTATAATCTATAAGACTTAATAATAATTCTTGGTTTTCAATGGGTCTATGAGATGTAAATTCAGTCCCATCACTAGCAATATCTGAACTCACTTCCATGCCTAGACCAAAGTTTCTTTCGTTTTCATAAACTTTTACCCTTGAATATTGAGTCGAGATAGGGTGGAATTCCATATCTAAATCAGTGGCTTCTGGATATAAGACATAACCTTCATCCACTGTGTGTTCGCTCGAATTTGTCGTTGGAGCTAAGAAATAACGAATATTAAAGAAATCATCTAAGAATAGCGTGCCGTTAGTATAGGTTGCAAAGCCATTACCATCAGGTAAGCCAAGATAACCATATAACTCAGGGACATGTGCTTCGATGGTCGAGCCAAAGTGATCCATACCACTATAGTGTGTATACATCGCTTCGTTTTTAGTACGCATAAATGTTTTGTTTATACGATAGAAATCATTATCTGGATGACGTAAACCAGCTAAACTTTGATTAAGTGTTTCAGTATAATCTTCAAATTTCGACTGTTGAACATAATTAATATCTGACATAATAATATACGCATTAATGAATAGTTCGCTAAAAACAAATACTAACAGTACCGAGTTTAGAATGATTTTTTTAGGTCTTTCTAATTGAATAATTATGACAAAGGCCAAGAAGAAAGCCAGAGAAATAAAGATATTAATATCATTTAAGAAAGTATATTCATCAATCCATAAATAATAACCAGAGAATAAAGCCATCGCAACAATGGCAGTAATTAATACACCAAGCGGGAAACGCTTGGGTTGATTCTTAAAGGCTTTAATGGCCATTACAAGTAGAAAGAAACTTGTCGTGAACGAGAATCTAAAGTGATACCAAATTGGGAATTGTCCACCATGCCAAAGTTTATTAAATAAATCAAATCTAAAAGAAAGTGCAAACACTGTAAAAATTAATATCGCAACGATTTTTTCAGACAATTTAATTTTTTTATTAATAAAGAAAAGACCTACAAAGAGGATAACTAACATCCCAGCATAGATATTAGGAGAACCTGAAGACATTTCATCAAAGTTGAAACTACCGACAAATAGTTTTGACGCAACATCTTGAATTGTATGAGCAACTTCCCAATCTAATTCAAATTCCAAGTAACTTCCTTTGTTTTGGGTTAGAGAGTAATAGGTCGGAATAAGGGTGATTCCAGCAATTAAAGCTGCGATAATTGAATGAATCCCAAATCGGAAGTAAGAGATTATCGTTTCTTTTAAATTGAATGCAACTTGTTTCTCAACTATGACATATAGCGCATAAATTGCTAAGAAAAGACAAATCATATAACCGATATAATAATTCGCAATCAACATAATCGCTAACGAACCAACATAAAGTAAGCGACTCTTTCCACTAATTAATTGATCTAAACCTAAGGCAATGAGTGGTAATAGCACTAAGCCGTCTAACCACATAATATTTAACTGATACACAATGGTATAACTCATGAACGTATAGGATAAGCTAAAAATTATTGATGGGAGCGTACTTAATTCATACTTCTGACGTGAGAAGTACATAAATGTTAAGCTACTTGCCAGTAATTTGAGGTAAGTAATTAATGTCACTGCGACTTCAAAATTCGATTCGTTAAATAATAAGAAAATCAAATTAAAGGGACTTAACAAGTAATATGCCCATAGGCCAATCATTTCTCCACCGATCGCTTTTTCAAAGCTATAAAGGAGCATTTCAGGCGACTGGGTTAAGGTTTCTTTATACATACTAAAGAAATCAATATATTGTTGACCTAAATCAACAGTAAGCATTGTATCTTTACCAAAGGGTGCAAATTTAAAAATCATTGCAAGCCCGACAAAGAATATCGATACAAATAAAGTATTTAATAAATACGGTTTAAGTTTATTTATCATTTTGTGACTCCTAACGAAATTAATAATCCTATCATATATTAACAAAGAAAAATCTGGTAATCATCTTTTTAGTGTGTAAAATTTATGAAGATAAATTAAAGATTGATGTTAATCTTTGGGTTTGATACAATTTTGATTAATTGTTTGATATAATAATCAGGTGAATTTAAACTATTAGAGGGGAGAAGATAAATGGCACGTTATAAAATAAAACAAAAGAAAACACGTTCGCATATACCTGGACGATTGAATCTCTTGTTTTTTATTTCATTTTTAGTGTTTACTGTGTTATTTATCCGATTAGGATATATTCAATTATATAGTGGTGAACGTTACTCCAATATGGTAGAACGAACCGAATCAACGTTATCAACTGGTTCAGTACCCAGAGGGATGATGTACGATAGTAATGGGAATATTTTAGTGGGTAATAGACCAGAGCAAGCTATTCTTTATACACGTGATCGTGATTCAAGAGTGTCAGCTCAAGATATAGTAGATATTGCAACACAACTAGCTTCATTAATTGAAGTTCCAACGTCTAATTTAACTGAACGTGATTTAAAAGATTATTTCATTATTAAGAATGAAGACTTAGTTAATAGTCGTTTAACAGAGGAAGAATTATTATTACCTGGATCTGAGTTGTATAGTGTCCAATTGGAATACGTTACGGATGAAGATATTCAATTTAGTAACGCAGAAATGAAGATTGCGGCATTATTCAAACAAATGAATAGTGCTTATGCCTTATCAACCGTCACAGTTAAAAATCAAAACGTGACTCAAGAAGAGGTTGCACGGGTATCTGAACAATTAAGCCAATTACCTGGTATTAGTATTGGGACAGATTGGCAACGTGTCTACCCGATGGGAGAAATGCTTAGATCGATCTTCGGTCAAGTTTCAACTGAACAGGGCGGTATACCAAGTGAATTAGCTCCTGAGTTACTTCGCCGCGGATATGCCATGAATGACCGTGTTGGGATGAGTTATCTAGAACAAGAATATGAGAATGCCTTAAAAGGTACAAAATCATTATTTAATTTTGTGACAGATTCTTCAGATGATATCTTAGAAAATGATATGTTATATGAAGGAACTAAAGGGGATAACTTGGTTCTGACTATCAATACTGAGTTCCAAAGAAAACTAGATGAAATTGCTGAAAATTCATTGAGAACGATGGAACAACAAGGTCTGAATGACCGTGTGTATATTGTTGCATCAAATCCAAAAAACGGGGATATCTTAGGTATCTCAGGAAAACGATTTGAATACAATGAAGATACAGATTCATATAATACGGACGAAATCGTTGATGATACACTCGGAGCGATTAATACAAGTTATGGTATGGGGTCAAGTATAAAACCTGCCATGGTAGCTACAGGTTACATGGAAAATGTTATTTCTTTAGATAATAATATTCTAGTCGATGAGCCGTTGAAATTCCAAGCTTCGCAAGAAAAAACATCGGTATTTAACCGCACAGGCGAAATGCCAATTGATGATATTGAAGCTTTACAAAAATCATCAAATATTTATATGATTAAATTAGCGATGATGATTGGTGGACAAACAACCTATGAAGAAAATGGCCGTTTATCTATTGATGATAATACAATCAATATTATACGTGATTATTTAGCTCAATTTGGTTTAGGAACACAGACCGGAATTGACTTACCAGTTGAATCTGCTGGATTTAGTCCAGAAAGTGATCAACTCGTAAGTGCACTTGATTTATCTTATGGTCAGTTCGACTTGTATACACCTTTACAACTAGGTCAATATGCAGCAACAATCGCTAATGGCGGTATACGTTATGCACCTAGACTCGTTAAAGAAATACGTGGAACGGATGCGAATGGAGAATTAGGTTCTGTTAAATCATCGAATGAAACTGAAATCTTGAATGTTATACCGATTGATGAAGCAGCGATGGAGCGAATTCATGAAGGGATGAGACAAGTATCGCATACACTTGACGGTACTGCGCGTTATCTATTCATGAATTACCCAATTGAAGTTGGATCTAAGACAGGGACTACAGAGGCATTCTATTCTGGCCCAATCCAATATGCACAAAATCAACCGGTAACTAACGCGACATATGTTGGTTTTGCACCGTTTGATGATCCAGAGATTGCTATTTCAGTAGTTATTCCATATTTAGAAGAAGAGAACTGGGGACGTGAAAGTACTCGTGTTGCCCACCAAGTTATGAACGCTTACTTCGAAATGCAAGCTGAAACAAGTGGGACAATTGAAACATACTTAGATAGTCCAGCTGCTCAAGAAATTAACTAATAGAAACACACCCACTTTCTAAATGGAAGTGGGTGTTTCTTTGTACAAAAAAAGCTTTGTGGATTTAATTTTTTCCACAAAGCTAAATTCTTTATATTAATAGTAGTAATATGCTCCGTCTGTAATAATTGAAGCGATATCGTGAATACTCATATCAGAATTCAATTCAAAATCTCCAGCTTGGATCACAGCATTTAAATCCCACTCATCTAATAAGCTTTGGAATTCGTCAGCTGAGTCAATAAATCCGTCTGATTCTAGTCGAGCAGCAATATCACTAGATGCTTCGCCTGAAGCAATCGTGAAGCTGCCTTCTAAGTCTGGTTGAGCTTCGGTTACTTCACCAGTTTCTGAACCTGTATTATCAGCTTCAGTATCTGTGTCAGTACCATTGTCCGTTGTCTCTGTATCAGATTCATCGTTATTTGTTTCTGTGCCAGTATTATCGAGTTGAGCGACAAGTGATTCGTTAGCTTCAGTTAAGCTACTTATCTGTTCTTGCGCAGATGATTCGTCCTGATTATCTCCAGAGGATAGTGATTCATTTAATGAATCACGCTCAGCAACTAAAGAACTTACTTGTTCTTCATATTGACTTATTTGCTCTTGATCGCCAGAGCCGAGAAGAGAGTTTACTTGTAACCCTTCAACTGGGGCTTGGCCTTGAACAAATATGGCGAAAGCACCTGATAAAATGCCGGCAGAAAGAAATCCGATACCTAATGAACGTAATGTGTTTTTTTTCATCGAATGTTCCTTTCTAACGATTTTCAATATAATCGTCAATAACTTTTTGAATCGTTACTGAGTTCAATTGAACTTCTTGACTGATTTCATGCATTGTATAACCTTGAGAGTAAAGTCGGATAATCATTTCGTGTTGATTATCTGAAACTTCTTCTATCTCTTGTGATTCTACAGGCTCGTCATCGTAAACTTCATCAGTTGAATTATATACAACTGTTTCGTTATATGGTGTGTTTTGAGATTTTTCAAGTTCAGCTAAACGAGTTTTGATTGCATATAACTCTTCTGATTGTTGAACTGTATATTCATTCATTTGCTCAGTAACATCTTGGTCATCTCCTGCGAAGAATGAAGCAATTAATAAGATAATTGCAATGACTAATAGGGCAATGACTAAAATCCAAATGTCCATAAAGCACCTCTTTCCGTGAGTTTGTATTCTTACTTCATACAATTTTATCAAATCTGCAACAAGATTCAACTCTAAGCATGTTACAGATTCGTAATAATTTAAATTCATTTTACCAATATATAAGGAAAAGAGCAAAATATAAAGAGTTTTTTGAAAATAATATTTGTTACTTGCGCATTTTGTGATATAATATTTTGGTATTGTATAGAGAATACATTAAAAATCAAAACTCAATCAAGTTTGGAGGGATAATAATGCGCATTAATATTAATTTAGAATGTACTGAGTGTGGAGAACGTAATTACTTAACAAATAAAAACCGTCGTAACAACCCTGATCGTTTAGAGAAAAATAAATATTGCCCTCGTGATCGCAAAGTTACACTTCACAGAGAAGTTAAAAAATAAGTCTATATAACACGATACAGAGATTCATCGAGAAATCGAGAATCTCTGTATTTTTTTGCTTGTATTTTAATCCATTAAAAGCAACATGTAATTTAACTGAATTACTATGGTTTACTAGGGGCAAACTATGGTAGAATACATGAGTGCATGGGAGGAGAGCGGATACAAATGAAAGATAATATAAGTGAAAAAGTAAACATTCGGCGTTCGACGCTCACTTCAATGAAAGCCATGGATGCGAATCATCGCAAAAAGCTTGAAGCAAATTTATGCGAGCAATTAATCAATTATATAAATGAAAACCAATTTCAATCGATTGGCTTTTATTACGGCTTTCATCCTGAAATTAACACGCCACTAATTATGGAAGAAATATTTAAATTAACAAATAGTTCATTATATTTGCCTAGAATAGAAGCTAATTATCAATTAAGCTTTCGGGAATATCAAGACGAAACTCAATTAGAAACGGTTCAAAGAAAAATCAGACAACCGAAAAGTGATGCAAAAAGCATTAATATAGAAGAAATTGATTTACTAATCGTCCCAGGTGTTTCATATCAAGCGAATGGCTATCGGATTGGTTTCGGTGGAGGCTATTATGATAGAGCCCTTGCAGATGCTAATATCGATACCGTGTCACTCATCTTTAATGAACAACTCTATCCTAATGGGTCATGGAAGGTTGAAGCGCACGATATTCCGATTAAAAAGCTGATTATTCCAGACAAAGGAGAATTTGATGAACAATCAATTTAGAGCGTATAATCAAAGGCAGTATAGACCATTCATGACCTATATCTTTTTAGGTATTAATGTCGCTGTCTACGTATTTATGCTATTAAAGTATAATACGACAACAGATATCATGGCATTACTTGAGATGGGGGCCAATTTTTCACCCGCGGTGATTATCTTTAATGAGTGGTGGCGATTATTAACTGCGGCATTTATTCATATTGGCTTCTCACATATTTTAATGAATGGGATATCTTTATATTTTCTAGGTATGGATTTAGAGAAGATACACGGTCATGGTAAATTTGCATTGATTTACTTAATTTCGGCGATTGGGGGAAACTTATTTTCCTTTGCATTTAACGTGAATGTTTCTGCAGGGGCATCCACGGCGATATTTGGGATGTTTGCGAGTTACTTAGTGTTAGCGTATTTAAACCCCGATTCACCCATATTTAAACAAAGAGCGAGTACATTCACTGTTTTACTAGTGTTGAATTTCTTGAATGGTTTATTTACATCAGGAATTGATAATTGGGGTCATCTTGGCGGGGCGATATTTGGTGCATTAATAACGTTTGCGGTTGGTTTTGGATCCAAGCGAACATTAACAAAGACAAATCGACTACTAGCTATTTTAGCTATGCTCGTGATCGCACTAATACTAGTATTTATCGGTCGTAATCGGATTTTAAGTTAATATTTTAAATAAATGATAATAAATGAAAATAGAGGAGTCAGGTAGGAAATGAATATTTTATTATTTCTTTTAGCGTTAATCGCTATTGGTTTAGTTGCTTATGGGATTTATTTGTTAGTATTATGGGTGATGCGTAAACAATCCGCAGAAATGGCTGAAAGTCATGAGATTAGAGAGAATATCCGTAAAGTTCAAATTATTGATGTGAGAGAAACACCAGAATTTGATGCTAAACATATCTTAGGAGCAAGAAGTATACCGATGTCACAGTTTAAGCAAAGATTTGCAGAAATCCGTAAGGATAAACCTGTGTATTTATATGATGATGCATTGAATTATGCATCTAGAGCAGCCAATATCTTGAAAAAAGAAGGCTATGATAAGATTTATATCTTAAAAGGTGGCTTTTCTAGTTGGACTGGAAAAGTTAAATCAGAATTATAATAGATTAAATAACAAAAGACACGCGACATCTGAAAAGATGTGACGTGTCTTTTGTTTTAGTTAAATGTAGATAAACTAACCATTAAACTTATAACAACTGAAGCTAGCATAATTACTACCATTGTAATTGCGACAAATTTAACAATTCGATCCATCTTTGATTTTTTACCTTTATTCGATTGAGCTGCAAGTTTATTCCAATTTCTTTTTTTCGATTTAGCCATGTTCCCATATCCCTCACTTTTGTAGCCATTATTATAATTGTAAATATAAAAAACGTCAAATCAATCTTACAGAACAATTATAAATAGAATATAAATAAGTATTGAATAATATATTTCTCATCAAATATTTAAATATAGATGTTAAACCTTTAATATTCTAATGAAATTTGCTAAAATAGTAAAGGAATCATAAGGAGGCAAATAAACATGACAAAACAACAAATTGGTGTAGTGGGTATGGCCGTAATGGGTCGTAATATCGCATTAAATATTGAAAGCCGTGGCTACTCTGTTTCACTTTATAACCGTACGGATTGGAAAACAACAGAGGTTGTTGACGAAAATCCAGATAAGAATTTAGTGGCAACATATGACATTGAAGAATTCGTTAATTCATTAGAAAAACCACGTAAAATTTTATTAATGGTTCAAGCTGGTAAAGGTACAGACGCAACGATTGAAAATTTATTACCTCATTTAGATAAAGACGATATTTTAATTGATGGTGGGAATACGTTCTTTAAAGATACAATTCGTCGTAATGAATATTTAGCAGATTCAGGCATTAACTTTATTGGTGCAGGAATTTCTGGTGGTGAAGAAGGGGCACGTTTTGGACCGTCAATCATGCCAGGTGGCCAAGAAGAAGCTTATGCTTTAGTCAAAGACATCTTAGAAGCAATCTCAGCTAAAGCTGAAGATGGGCAACCATGTGTAACATACATCGGTGCTGATGGTGCAGGACACTATGTGAAGATGGTTCATAATGGAATTGAATATGGAGATATGCAATTAATTGCTGAATCATATGACATTATGCACCGTGGTTTAGGTATGTCTGCTCAAGAAATTGGCGACATCTTTACTGAATGGAATAATGGCGAGTTAGATAGTTTCTTAATGGAAATTACATCACAAATTCTAAAAACTACAGATCCAGAAACTGGTAAAGCAATGGTCGAAGTGATTATGGACCGTGCAGGAAACAAAGGGACAGGTAAATGGACTTCACAAAGTGCACTAGACTTAGGTGAGCCATTATCATTAATTACTGAATCTGTATTTGCTCGTTTCATCTCTGCTCAAAAAGAGGAACGTGTCAAAGCAAGTAAGATTATTCCTGCGATTGAAGCAGAAATGGAAGTAACCGAAGATGAGAAGAAAGACTTTATTGAATTGATTCGTAAAGCACTATACTTCAGTAAAATCATGAGTTATGCTCAAGGATTTGCTCAATTACGAGCAGCAAGTGAAGAAAATGAATGGAACTTACCATACGGTGAAATCGCTAAGATCTGGCGTGAAGGATGTATTATCCGTGCTAAATTCTTACAAAACATTACAGATGCATACGAAAAAAATGCAGACTTACAAAACTTAATGTTAGATGATTACTTCTTAGACATTGTAACGAAAAATAATAGTGCCGTAAGAGGGGTAGTTTCTAAAGCAATTGCAGCAGGAATTCCAGTACCAACATTCTCAGCAGCTATTGCATATTACGATTCATATCGTTCAGAAGTTTTACCTGCGAATATTATTCAAGCACAACGTGACTTCTTCGGTGCACATACATATAACCGTGTGGACAAAGAAGGAACATTCCACTTCTTATGGAACGAAGGTAAAGAAGAAGAAATCGATTGGTAATATTTTTCATTACAAATTAATAACACATGAGATTTCGGCCGTAAACATTAACTTTACGGCCGTTTTTTCTTCTAAAGAAAGAAATAAAACAGATCAATTCAACTCATAGCATATTAATAAATACAAAAAAGGATTGAGAAAATATTCTAATTATATTAGAATAAATCACTTAATTAGTAGCAATATGCGATAATATTGTGTAGAATTGATAAGGAAGATATTAGAATATGTTAAGGAGGATAATGAATGAGTGAAGAAAATAAACAACGTGTATTAATTATTGAAGACGAAAAGAACTTAGCTCGATTCGTTGACTTAGAATTAAAACACGAAGGCTATGAAACTGAGATTAGATATGATGGTCGTAGTGGACTAGATGCAGCATTAAATGAGGATTGGGATGTCATCCTATTAGATTTAATGTTACCAGAATTAAACGGTCTAGAAGTTTGCCGTCGTATTCGTCCGGTTAAAGATACACCAATCATTATTATGACAGCAAGAGATTCGGTTATAGACCGTGTTTCTGGATTAGATCAAGGGGCAGATGATTATATTGTTAAGCCATTTGCAATTGAAGAATTATTAGCACGTCTACGTGCATTATTCCGTCGTTTAGATCATGAAGATGAGCAACGTGCACAACAACAACCAACGGTTAAATATCGTGATTTAACGGTAGAGAAGGCCAATCGTATTGTTAAACGTGGTGAAGAAGTCATTGATTTAACTAAACGTGAATATGAATTATTATTATACTTAATGGAAAACATTAACATGGTAATGTCTCGTGACGTACTTTTAGACAAAGTATGGGGTTATAAATCCGAAGTTGAGACAAATGTTGTTGACGTATATATTCGTTATTTACGTAATAAAATTGACGTTCCTGGGCAAGATAGTTATATTCAAACTGTTCGTGGAACGGGATATGTCATGAGAAACTAAGATGGAAGCTTTTAAAGAGAAAATAAAACAGCCCCTTTCCCTTAAGTGGAAATGGGGAATTTTATTATTTACATTTTTTGCGCCAGTTATCATTATTAGTTTAACTTGGTATCATCAAGATGTGAATGATAATTTAAGCAAGCAGGTTTATGACACTTATCAGAATAAATATGAAAAAATCGATGAATATTTCCAACAGTTTGATTTTCCGTTTTTAGTATATAACCAAGCTGAAACGACCGCTCGCCCTTTATCGGATGAACAATTTCAAGCACAAAGGAATGCCGTAAGTAACTTAGAGTATTTTGAAGATGACAATACGACGATTCGATTGTTTAGTGAATCAAATCAACTGATTTATGAAACAATGACATTGAACTTACCATCGATTAATCATTCAGATCAGTTGCAAGAAGTGCAACATAACGACGAAACATTTTTAATGGGTTATAATACCGTGGTTTCTGATTCAACAGGTAAAAAAATTGGTTCTTTCCAATTAATTGTGAAACCAGAATATTATACAAATGTTATTCAACACCAAAATCAATTATTTTGGCGAGTGTTATTATTAATCGTCGTTATTATTGGAGTATTGTCATTTGTTTTAAGTCATCGTTTCCTAAGACCTCTAACTTATCTTAATAACTCATTGGATTTGGTAGAAGAAGAAAACTTATCTGATATTCGAGTTAGAAAACCAGTCTCAGAGGATGAGTGGAGCGATTTAAGTTTACACGTGAATAAGTTACTAGACAAAATTGATAAATATGTCACAAACCAAAAACAATTCGTCGAGGATGTTTCACACGAATTAAGAACACCTGTTGCGATTGTTGAAGGTCACTTGAAATTATTAAATCGTTGGGGTAAAGATGATCCCGAAGTTCTTGAAGAATCCATCGCCTCTTCCTTACAAGAAATAACAAGAATGAAAGGCTTAGTGCAAGAAATGTTAGATCTTTCTCGAGCGGAAAATGTGGATATCGACTATAAAGATGAGATAACAGAAGTCTATTCGACGACCGAGCAAGTATTCAATAACATTAAAATTATCCACGAAGATTTTGATTTCTATCTTGATTCCGATGATGATGGTGAAAGCTTATATATTCAAGCATTTCGAAATCATATTGAACAAGTTCTCATTATTTTACTGGATAATGCAGTTAAATATAGCCGTGACCGTAAAGAAATCCACGTATCTATCAGTAAGAGCTTTACTAAAGTTGAGATTGCGATACAAGATTTTGGTGAGGGTATGACTGATGAAGATAAAGAAAAAGTATTTGGTCGATTTTATCGAATTGATAAAGCAAGATCACGTGATAAAGGTGGGAATGGTTTAGGCCTAAGTATTGCGAAACAATTAGTTGAAGGGTATAAAGGGGCGATTCGAGTGGAGAGTGTAATTAATCACGGTTCGATTTTTTATATTGAATTTCCAATCTTGAATGACACTCGACAAATATATAAGAGTAAGCAAATCGCCGAACGCAAAAAACTATAATGTTTATTCCATAATAAAAAAACGGATATGCGTCTGTTGTAACTACCTAAATTAAGGAAGTGCAACAGATTCGCGTATCCGTTTTTTATGTATAAATTTATGTTTTAAAATTGATTAACGTCTTTGTTTACCTTCGTTACGGCGTTTTTTATTGGAAGTATTGACATTGTTCTTCGTCGGCACTAAGCGTTTTGAATCACCTTTGTTCGTATTTTTAGCTTTAGTTGCTTTTTTACGAGGTGTACGTTTAACATGTGCGTATTTCTCAGCTTCAGCTTCCATATCTTTTTCAATTCTTGGTCTTACCACTTTATTCATATAAAGTTGTTGGAAGATTGCGAACACACCACCGGTTAAGAAGTAAATTCCTAATCCAGCTGCGGAAGCATAAGTAATCCAACCAATCATTAGCGGATTCATTAACATCATTGTACGCGATGTTTGTTGCGCTTGAGGGTTATCAGATTGAGGCGTATTTTTCTGCATCATCCAGCCTTGTAGTGCATAAAGTAGAACAACACCAATTACAAGTGGAATACTTTGCTCACCTAAGTTAATACCTAAGAAGTTACTTCTTAAGATTTCTGGAGACGAACGAATCGCAGTATATACAGCAGAAATAATAGGCATTTGGATTAGTAGTGGTAGACATCCTGCTAAACCACCAAACATATTAATGTCATATTTCTTATACACTTGCATAAGTTCTTGTTGTAACGCTGCTTTTTCATTTTGATCGCTTGTTTCTTCCATTTCAGCATTGATTTCATCAATCTCAGGCTGAGCGATCTTCATTTTTGATTGACTAATCATTGAATTTTTAGTCATATTTACTGATGATGGCATCATAAGTAATCGTGTGATGATTGTAATAATTATGATTGCTACCCCGTAGCTACCGCCGAAAATCCCAGCAATCCAGTCCATTAGAGTGGATGCAGGTCGACCAATATACTCGTAAACCCATCCAGAAGGGTTACCAGCACTATCGTAAGAGACACAGCCGGACATAACTAGTATAACAACAGCTAGTAGTCCAATAATTTTTAACCATTTTTGCTTCTTTTTCATCTAAGTTATCACTCCATTAAAATTCATACTCTTATATAATATAGAAAAGAGATGAAGAATTCAATCAGATTCTCACTATATTTAATTAACAAAAGTTAATATACTACAGAAAAATCATCATAAACTTTATCGAGTTGCAAATCGTGGATCTCGACATCTTTAATTTTCATAAATTGATGTTGAGGTTGTTTGATTCGCTCAACCATCTTATTCAAAGTATCATCATCTGTTTGAGCGATAATTTTGACATCACCGTCAGACAAATTTCTTACTGTTCCTTTAATATTAAGATCTTTTGCAATTTGGCTTACATAATTTCTAAAGCCAACACCTTGTACGCGTCCTGATACGATTAATTCAGTTGTTTTCATGTAATCGCTCCCTTTCTTTTGCTTACATTGTAACACAGAATTTCTAATAAAGAATTCGATATATCCACCATTCAATGCTATAATTAGTGTTGCGTAAAGTTTAGCGAATAGAAGAACGAGGAGGATGGTCCATGACGAAAAAGAAGAAAGCTCAAACAAAAAAGTCAGAGCAAATAAGTGATCATTCAAAACATTATATATATTTAATTATAGGCTTGATTGTCGCTTTTATATCGATAATAGCCTTATTTAATTGGGGATTTTTTGGTTCACTTGTCTTAAATACATTTCGACTGTTTGTCGGTGAAGCTTATGATTTATTATTAGTTGGAATTGCTTTTATTGGATTAGCAATGTTTGTGAAGCGTTCCATTGTTAATATCCCCGCATTAAAATTAATGGGTTCATTGTTTATATTAATAGCGATGACGACATTACTTCATTTTAATCAATTTTATCCTTTAGAACCTTTACCTGATTCCATTTTTGCGATTACTTTTGATATTTTCAAAAATGAATTTGTAACTGGTCAAAACCAAGTCAGTCTTGGTGGTGGGATGCTCGGTGCAGTTTTTTATGCGAGTTTTGGTTATTTATTTGGACAATGGGGAACATATTTATTAGTAGGTATTGTGTTCTTTATTGGGTTTTTTATGACTACAGGTGTGACTTTTGAAGCATTTATTAACGCGATTAAACACTTTTTCATTTTAATATATAGAGGATTTAAACGAGTTGGAAACACAATTAGTGAAGTTCGTTCTTCATATAAAGAATCTTTCGTAGAAGAAGAGGAAATTACTGAAGACATCGAACCTGTGGTTGAAGAAGCTATTTATGAACAAAATGATTCATTTAATGAATATGAGGATTACTCAAGGGAAGAAGTGTCTTATGTAAGTAAGCAAAGACCTCAGAGAAGAGCTTTATTTGATAAAATAAAGAACAAATTTAATGTCAACGATGCTGAGGAAACGACCGAACAGTGGCAACCCCGTTATCAGCCTTCCATTAAAGTAGATAAAGAACCTAGTTGGGAAGTATATGATGATACGGATGCACTAGCGTCAACAGCAGCTAGTGAACGTGCAAGACTAGAACGAGATAAAGATTTAGTCTTAGATTTAGATTATTTTGACCAAATTTCTAATCATACAAAAGAAGATGAGTCAGAATCAGTTGTTGATATGCCACAGCAACCTAATTATGATTACAATAATCCATCTGATTGGGATGCGCCAACGACTTATGAAGAAGAATCTTATAACAACGTAGAAATTGATGCAGATGATGATATATTGGCTCATGAGATTGCTGATATCTTACCTGAAGAACCGACAAACCAAGAAACGGTTCAACACTCTAATGCCGCTCATTGGCAACAACAATCTGATAATATCCAAAA
Organism: Ruoffia tabacinasalis; assembly: GCF_042652985.1. Taxonomy (NCBI): domain Bacteria; kingdom Bacillati; phylum Bacillota; class Bacilli; order Lactobacillales; family Aerococcaceae; genus Ruoffia; species Ruoffia tabacinasalis. The sequence continues at coordinate 96,468 of NZ_JBHSHQ010000050.1, forward strand.
CACAACTGATAATGATTTAGATTCTGTTCTTGAACAAAGCAGTAAAGCCAATCCAACTCAGAAAAAAGAATCGAAAAAAAGTAAGCATAAAGGGTATAAATTACCATCAAAAAACTTATTAACGAAAATTCCGCCGGTGGATCAATCTGAAGAATACAAACGGATTAATGAAAACATCGATAAACTTGAAAGAACATTTAAAAGTTTTGGTGTAGATGCTAAAGTTGTTAAAGCAAATTTAGGACCATCGGTTACGAAATATGAAATTGAACCAGCTATTGGTGTGAAAGTAAGTAAAATTGTTTCATTATCTGATGATATTGCATTATCACTCGCAGCCAGAGATATTCGTATGGAAGCTCCCATTCCAGGCAAATCATTAATTGGGATAGAAGTACCAAATACTCAAGTGAGCCCAGTTTCTTTTTGGGAAATTGTAGATGCGGCCTTAAAATCACCAAATCTTTTAGAAGTGCCTTTAGGACGAGATATATCAGGATCAGTGTGTACAGCCGATTTGACTAAAATGCCTCACTTACTAATTGCTGGTGCAACGGGGAGTGGTAAATCAGTGGGAATGAATGTTATTATTGCTTCTTTATTAATGAAGGCAAAACCTAATGAAGTGAAATTCTTAATGATTGACCCTAAAAAAGTTGAGTTGACTATGTATAATGAATTACCTCATCTTTTATCTCCGGTAGTTACTAACCCGAGAAAAGCGGCTCAAGCATTAAACAATGTAGTCCAAGAGATGGAACATCGTTATGAATTATTTGCAGCATCTGGTGTAAGAAACGTAGATAGCTATAATGACTATATTGAAGAGCAAAACAAAAATGAAGGAACTGGCTATGAAAGACTGCCAAAAATTGTGGTCTTTATTGACGAGTTAGCAGACTTAATGCTAGTAGCTAGTAATGAAGTAGAGAATGCGATTATTCGCTTAGCTCAAATGGCACGTGCTGCTGGTATTCATATGATTATCGCAACTCAAAGACCATCCGTAGACGTTATCACTGGGATTATAAAAGCTAATGTGCCATCAAGATTAGCCTTTGCGGTTTCAAGTGGGACCGATTCGAGAACAATCTTAGATTCAAACGGTGCTGAGAAGTTACTTGGTAGAGGAGATATGCTATTCCAACCAATGGGTATGAATAAACCATTACGTGTTCAAGGTGGATATATTTCTGATGCTGAAGTAGAGCGTATTACAGACTTTATCAAAGATCAAAGAGAGCCTGATTATGATGAAGCGATTGTTGTGACAGATGAAAGTCTTGAAAAAGCTAATGCATCTGATGACGAATACTTTGAAGATGCGGTTGCACTTATTAAAGAACAAGAAACAATCAGTATCTCTCAATTACAAAGAAGATTTAGAATTGGTTATAATCGAGCAGCAAGATTAATCGATGATATGGAAGCTTTAGGTTTAGTAAGTGAACCTGATGGAAGTAAACCAAGACAAGTCTTAATAGATTAAAATTAAAATGCCTAGTAGATCAATGTTTACTACTAGGTATTTTTTTATTTTGAGCAAATTTTTTATGGAAATGTTATTAAATCAATCATTGTAAAAGAATAAAAACATTTGAAAAATTAATAGAAACATAACCGCTTACATTGTCTTTTTGACAAGCTTACGGTATAATCTTAAATGAACAAAAAAAGGAGGAAGATTGAATGAAAAAATTACTTAAATTATCTGCCGTAGCATTAATGGCTGCAGGAGTTGCATTACCAACGATGGCGGCAGCGCAAGAAGAGTTTTCTGCTATTATGATTACGGATATTGGTGGGGTGGATGACAAATCATTTAACCAATCAGCATGGGAAGGATTAACTGCATGGGGTGAAGAGCACGGTAAAGAACGTGGAGTGAGTGGATATGACTACTTACAATCAAACAGTGACTCAGACTTTGTTACAAACATTAACACGGCTTTATCATCAAACTTTGATATAATTTTCGGTATTGGATTTAAATTAGAGCCAGCGATTAATGATATGGCTCAACAATATCCTGACCGTCACTTCGCCATTGTAGATGCTGTGGTTGATCAACCAAATGTTGCTTCATTAAACTTTAAAGACCATGAAGCAGCATTCTTAGCTGGAGTTGCCGCAGCATTAACAACTGAAACTGATCACCTAGGCTTCGTTGGTGGAGTTGAAGGGGTTGTTATTGACCGCTTTGAAGCAGGATTCGTTGCAGGGGCACAAGCAATTAACCCAGATATCGAAATTTCTGTAGAATACGCAGGTAGCTTCGGTGATGCTTCACGAGGTAAACAAATTGCCGCAGCAATGTACGCGAACGATGCAGATATTATCTTCCATGCATCTGGAGATACAGGGAATGGAGTATTCTCAGAGGCAAAAGACTTAGTAACGAATGATCCTTCACGTAATCTGTGGGTAATCGGGGTTGACCGTGACCAAGCAGAAGAAGGTATTGTAACCGTTGATGGTGAGGAACGTCACTTAACATTAACTTCGACATTAAAACAAGTTGGAGACGCAGTGAAACAATTCGCTGAGCAAACTGAAGCGGATGGTTTTACAGCTGGTAATACAGTGTATGGTTTAGCTGATGGTGGGGTTGAATTAACTGAAGGTCAATTAACAGACGAAGTTAAAGAAACAATCGAAGAATACCGTCAACAAATTGTTAATGGAGAAATTGAAGTTCCAGAGACGCCAGAATAAAAAACACGAACAATGACCTTTAAATAAATGAGATAATACGTCAAACTATTGAGAGGTCATTTTTTATAACCTATAATACCTTTAGACATTAACTAAGGGAGGAAATACATTGAACAAATTACTTAAATTATCAACAATTGCTTTACTTGCCGGAGGATTAGCTTCTCCAATTTTTGCTAACGCACAAGAAGATTTTAGTGCAATCATGGTTACTGACCAAGGTGGGGTAGATGATAAATCATTTAACCAATCTGCATGGGAAGGGCTACAACTATGGGGAGAAGAGAACGGTCTAGAGAAAGGTACTTCTGGATTTGATTATTTAGAATCAGCAACTGACTCAGACTACATTACTAACTTAAACACGGCGGTTCAAAGTGGTTTTGATTTAATTTACGGAGTAGGGTTCAAATTAGAAGCAGCGATTAATGATGTTGCTCAACAATATCCAGATCAACAGTTCGCGATTATTGACTCTGTAGTGGATCAACCAAATGTTGCTTCTATTAATTTCCAAGACAATGAAGCAGCTTTTCTAGCTGGTGTTGCTGCAGCTTCAACAACTGAAACAAATAAAATTGGATTTATTGGTGGAGTTGAAGGGATTGTCCTTGACCGTTTCGAGGCTGGCTTTGTAGCTGGTGCTGAAGCAGTTAATCCTGACATCGAAGTTACAGTTGAATATGTTGGAAGTTTTGCTGATGCACCGCGTGGTCGTCAATTAGCAGCAGCAATGTATGCAGCTGATACTGATATTATTTTCCAAGCTGCTGGAGATTCAGGTAATGGAGTCTTCTCAGAAGCAAAAGATTTAGTGTCTGCTGATCCAGAACGTAATATTTGGGTTATCGGAGCTGATATGGATCAAGACGCTGAAGGGATTATTGAAATTGATGGAGAAGAACGCGGATTAACTTTAACTTCTACGTTAAAACAAATCGGTGATTCTATCCAATTATTTACAAATGAAACAAAAGCAGGTAACTTCGAAGCTGGAACACAAGTCTTTGGGTTAGCTGATGGTGGAGTTGACTTAGCTGAAGGAAATCTTTCAGAAGAAGTTTTAACTACTGTAAATGATTACCGTCAACAAATTATTGATGGTGAAATTGAAGTCCCAGAAACTCCTGAAAACTAATAGTTTTTTAAGTAAAGGGCGCCTCGCGGAGGTGCCCTTTTTTTATGAGGGTTTACCATTATAGAACATGGAAAATTAAAAAACACTGTGAAATTACTAATTTGGATAAGTACAAACACTAATTATTTTACAAAAATTGCAATTATAGAATACTTTAATATGATTTTTACTATGCTTTTTTAGTATACTTGTCTATAATTATATATGATAACCGATTGCAAAATTATAAGTATAGAATGTGAGGAGCAATTATGACAGATACAAATGTACCTGTAATTGAGATGCGTGACATTTCCAAAAAATTTGGTGAGTTCTACGCGAACAAAAATATCAATTTACAGTTGAAAAAAGGTGAAATTCATGCCTTATTAGGGGAGAACGGAGCAGGAAAATCAACATTAATGAATATTCTCTCTGGTTTATTAGAACCTACATCAGGTGATATTTACATGGGAGGAGAAGTTGTTCAAATTGATTCTCCAACCAAAGCCAACCAACTCGGAATCGGGATGGTTCACCAACATTTTATGTTGATTGATGCTTTTACGGTCGTTGAAAACATTATATTGGGTGAAGAACCTGTCTCAGGTCTAACAATTGATAAAGGAACAGCTCAGAAAAAAATCGAAGAAATTTCTCAACAATATGGTTTGAGTGTCGATCCTTCAGCTCGTATTTCATCTATTAGTGTAGGGATGCAACAGCGTGTTGAGATTCTTAAAGTGCTTTATCGTGGGGCAGACATTTTGATTTTTGATGAGCCGACTGCGTCACTAACGCCTCAAGAAGTGACAGATTTAATGATAACATTGCGTAAATTAGCAGAAGAAGGTAAGTCAATTATTATCATCACACATAAGTTAGATGAAATTAAACAAGTTGCCGATCGCTGTACTGTTATTCGTCGTGGTCAATCAATTGATACCGTTGATGTAGCAACAACAACATCTAATGAGTTAGCTGATATGATGGTTGGTCGTGCGGTGTCATTTACTACTGAAAAAACACCTGCAAATCCATCGGATACTATTATAGATATCAAATCACTTAATGTATTGGATGAACGCGGTATAAAAGCGGTTGAGGATCTCTCATTTAATGTTCGCAAAGGTGAAATTGTTGGTATTGCGGGGATTGATGGGAATGGTCAATCAGAATTAATTCTTGCAATGACAGGATTAATGCCAGTTGAGTCAGGTCAAATTCTCTTCGAAGGGGAAGATATTACAAGCCTTTCACCGAGAGATGTGAATGAAAGTGGCATTGCACATATTCCAGAAGACCGTCATAAGTATGGTTTAATTCTAGATATGCAATTAGAAAGTAATATGGTATTAAAAAACTATTACGCGAAACCTTATTCAAGTAATGGATTATTACATTTTAGTAAAATTGAACAACAAGCGAGAAAATTAATTGAAACTTATGATGTAAGAACAACTTCTGAGAAAGCTTTTGCTAGATCACTATCTGGAGGTAATCAACAGAAAGCGATTATTGCTAGAGAAATAGATAGTGATCCTAAATTCTTAATTGCAGCAAACCCAACCCGTGGACTCGATGTGGGAGCGATTGAATTTATTCATAAAGAATTAATTAACGAACGTGATAAAGATAAAGGTGTTCTATTAATGAGTTTCGAACTTGATGAGATATTAAATGTAACTGATAGAGTTCTAGTCATGTTTGATGGAAAGATTGTTGCGGACATTCCAACACATGAAACAAATGAACGTGAGTTAGGATTGATGATGGCGGGAACACCATTTTCAGAAATTGAAGCGGCTCGTCAGGAAGGAAGTGTTGTATAGTGAAGTCAAATATTAGACAAATTATGGTCCCATTACTATCAATCGTTATTGGACTTGTCTTTGGTGCAATTATTATGTTGGTTTTTGGTTATAATCCAATTGAAGGTTATAAAGCTTTACTTACAGGAGCATTAGGAAATCCATTTAATATTGGACAAACCATTCGTGCAGCAACTCCCTTAATCTTTACTGGTTTAGGTTTTGCGGTAGCTTATACGGCTGGATTCTTTAATATTGGTTTAGCTGGTCAAGCCTTAGCAGGTTGGTTAGTATCAGTATGGATTGGTATATCATTACCTGATTCACCAGGTTGGCTTGTCTTACCGCTTGCAATACTTGGTGGAACGATTGCTGGTGCTTTATGGGCTGGAATTGCCGGAGTTTTAAAAGCATTCTTTGATACCAGTGAAGTTATCGTAACAATCATGTTAAACTATGTAGCCATTTATATTTCTGATCATATTATTCGTAACGTAATCACTGATCGCGCAGATGCAACGCCTTTCGTTGGGGAGAATGCATCATTACGCTTGCAATGGTTAACTGATTTAACAAACGGGTCAACGATTCATGGTGGTATTTTCTTAGCCTTAATCTTTGCAGTTCTTGTATCAATTTTACTTCAAAGAACAACCGTTGGTTTCGAGTTGAGATCCGTTGGTTTCAATAAGCACGCTGCGAATTACGCAGGTATGAATGCGAAACGTAATATTATTTTAGCAATGTTATTATCTGGAGGATTAGCTGGATTAGGTGGAGTTATGAACGGCTTAGGCGAGTTTAGAAACGTCTTCTTAACTAACGGTGTAGCTCCTGCCATTGGTTTCGATGGCTTAGCAGTTGCTTTATTAGGTGGTTTAAATCCAATTGGAATCATCTTCGCAAGTCTGTTATTTGGCGGATTAAAAACAGGTGGAACGATTATGCCACTTATGGCAGGGGTTCCTTCTGAAATTGTTGATATTGCAACGGCGGCAATTATCTTCTTCGTAGGTGCTAACTATGTTATTACTTATTTTATGGATCGTCGTGAGAAATCTAAATTAAGTAATACAGAAGTGATTGTACAAGGAGGAGATGAGTAATGGTCAATTTATTAGCATTAATTGTATCATCTACATTAGTATACTCAGCCCCGTTAATATTTACGGCGATCGGTGGAGTATTTTCTGAACGAAGTGGTATTGTAAACGTTGGTTTGGAAGGTATTATGGTGATGGGAGCTTTCAGTTCCGTAGTTTTCAACCTATTTTATGCTGAAACATTTGGATCTTGGACTCCTTGGCTTGGTTTATTGGTTGGAGCCCTTGCGGGTGTATTCATTGCTGCGGTCCATGCTTTAGCAACAGTAAATTTAAGAGCAGATCATATTATTTCAGGTACAGTTGTTAACTTAGCTGCTCCAGCTTTAGCTGTGTTCTTAACACGAGTTTTATTTGAACAAAGAGGACAAACAGACATTATTCGCGAATCATTTGGGTATTTTAATTTCCCACTTTTAAGTGATATCTCTGTTATTGGACGTATTTTCTTCCAATCAACTTCTTTACCAGCTTATGTAGGTATTATTGTTGCCTTTATCTGTTGGTTCTTCTTAGCGAGAACTCGCTTTGGATTAAGAATCCGAGCGGTTGGTGAGAATCCTCAAGCAGCAGATACAATGGGTATTAATGTTTACGCAATGAAATACGCTGGTGTACTACTTTCAGGTGTATTCGGTGGAATTGGGGGAGCGGTATTATCTCAATCAATTTCATTAAACTTCTCTGTTTCTACTATTGCAGGACAAGGGTTTATGGCGATGGCGGCAATGATTTTTGGTAAATGGAATCCAGTAGGAGCTATGTTAGCTGCGATATTCTTTGGTTTTGCTCAAAGTTTATCAGTGGTTGGTTCTCAAATACCATTCATTGAATCAATCGATCCAGTATACTTACAAATCGCACCTTACATTATTACAATTATTGTACTTGTGAGCTTTGTAGGTAAAGCATCTGGTCCAGCTGCTAATGGTAAAACTTATATTAAATCTAAATAATACTTATAAAAAGCGGCCTACATTTGTAGTGCCGTTTTTTTGCATTATCAAAAGCAATTCTATGATATATATGTCTTAAATTTATAAGATTAAAACATGACAAAATACTTTACATTAGAGATTACTAACTTTAAATTCTATGCTATAATACAAGAGTATAGATTTAGATACAAAGAGGAGTCTGTTTTATGAGCGAATTGGGAACTAAATTACGCGAAGCGCGTGTAGAAAAAGGTTACACCCTAAATACATTACAACAAATGACAAAAATTCAAAAAAAATATTTACAAGCCATTGAATTGGGTAATTACGATGAAATGCCTGGCAGTTTTTATGTGCGAGCATTTATTAAGCAGTACGCTGATATGGTTGGCTTAGATGGTGATGAGTTATTAATTGAATATGAGGATGAATTGTCTTCAAGTTCTGACAATTCAAACGATTCTGAAGATGTGGAAGGCGATAAAATTCCGAGTCGTGCAGAACGTTATGTTACTAATGAAAATAATTCTTTTGATGCGGTCGTTGCTTATTTACCGGTCATCTTACTAGTAGCCATTGTAATTGGAATAATGATTGCTTTAGTCTTTGCGATTAATAGTATCGGTCAAAATGATCAGCCGGCAGAATCAGTATCAAGTGAGACGTCGACAAGTATTGTGAGTGTTGTTGAACCGGAATCAGTTGAACAAGATGAGCCAGCAACAGAATCAGGAGCTGAATCTGAAAGCACTACTGAAGAGCCAACACTTGGAGAGAACGATATAATGGTTGGAGATCAAGTATTAACATTAACTTCACAACCTGGTGAGACTACGACTTATGAATTGAATGCACCGTTCTCAGAGTATACTTTTGAATTTGAAGGAAATAACTTTGTATGGGTTGGGGTATTTGAAGATGGTGTGATTGTACAAGATACAACTATTGTTGAAGATGAAGTGTTAGAACATACTGTTACTCCAGGTACTCAAGAAGTACGAATTTCCTTTGGATATCCTGAGGGAGCTAATTTATCAGTCAATGGTACGTTAATTGAACCTCAAGGACAATACTTAACAGAGACAATTGTGTTTACGGCAGCGGAAGAGAGTGAAGAAGCTGATACGGAAACTGAAGAGGATACAATAGAGTTAGATATACCAGAAGAAGATGCAGCTACTTCTGAAGAAGACTTTCAAGGACCCGCTGTATTAGCACCAGAAGATGGTACGGAGGGAGTTGAATAATCATGCAAATGAATATTGCTAACAAACTGACCGTAGCAAGAATGTTTTTAATTCCTGTGTTCATCATTTTAATGTATGTACCAAATCAATTTGGCAATATTGATGTATTGGGAGCAAATATTCCAGTCTTTCAATTTATCGCTGGTTTAGTATTTACCATTGCCAGTATTACTGATTATTTAGATGGTTACTTAGCTAGAAAACATAATTTAATTACATCATTTGGAGAGTTTTTTGACCCCATGGCGGACAAACTATTAGTTATTGCTGCTTTAATTATGCTTGTTCAAGCAAATACAGTTCCAGGTTGGGTAGTCGTGATTATTGTAAGTCGCGAACTACTAGTTACTGGATTGCGAGTATTACTTGCAACTCAAAGCGGTAAAGTAATGGCTGCCGCATGGCCAGGAAAAATTAAAACATTTACTCAAATGTTTGCGATAATATTCTACTTATTTGACGATATTGGTTTTGCGTTATTCAATATCCCTATTTCGACCATTTTAATTTACGTTTGTTTAATATTTACGGTATATTCTGGAGCAGAGTATTTTTATAAAGGTCGACATGTCTTTGCTGACACGCAATAAATTTTAAAAACTAATTCGTTTTAAATAAACAACAGCATATTATTTTTAGAACAATTTACTTCATGATAATCTTATCTGGGGTAAATTGTTTTATTTTTAAAATAAATTAATGGAATTGACCATTTTTCTTGTATATATATAGGGGGAGTTTTTTTGAAGGCAGAAATTATAGCTGTAGGTACTGAATTATTAATGGGCTACATTGTGAATACTAATGCGAGTGATATCGCACAAGAATTACTGGATATTGGAATTGGAACGTATTATCAATCTGTTGTTGGAGATAATAGTGATAGAATAAATGAAACTTTAGAGATTGCATCTTCTAGATCTGAATTAATTATTCTTTCGGGAGGCTTAGGTCCAACTGAAGACGATATTACAAAGCATGTTTTGGCTGAATTTTTAGGTGAGGAATTATATCACGACAAGAAGCAACTCGAGAGAGTCGAAACTTATTTCAAAGATCAAAATCGTGAGATGACAAAGAATAATTATAGACAAGCTTTAACGATTAAAGGCGGAGAAACAATTCTTAACGATGTAGGACTAGCAGCTGGGTTAATCTACACGAAAGAAAAAGATAATAAAACGATATATTACGTCGTTTTACCTGGCCCTCCATTTGAGATGAAGCATATGCTAAATGAACATGTCAAACCGTTTATTAGAAGTGTGATGGCTAAGCAAGGTGTTATTACTTCTAAATACATTAATTTATATGGCGTAGGGGAATCTTTCGTTGCAGATAAACTGAGTGATTTAATTGAAACTCAAACAAACCCAACGATAGCTATTTACGCTAAACCTAAATGTGTTACGGTTCGTTTAACATATAATTCTGAAACCTATGAAGAGTCCGAAGATGTTTTAGATGAATTAGCTGAACAAATTCGTCAACGCTTTACGAAGCATTTTATTGGTTACGGGTCTGAGCAAACTTTTGAAAAATTCATTGTCGACGAATTAAGAAAACATAACAAAACATTATCAGCAGCAGAAAGTTTAACGGGTGGTTTAGTCCTAGAAAAGTTAACGAATACACCGGGTGCTGGAGACGTCATTGTTGGTGGATTTGTTACTTATCAAACAGAACAAAAAGTCAAAATGCTTGGGATACCGGAAGAAATTATTAAAGAACATACGGTTGTCAGCGCAGAAGTTGCACAAGAAATGGCTGAGAGAACGTTAAATTTAACTGGTAGTGATTTAGCTATTTCATTAACTGGTGTAGCAGGGCCGAAATCTTTAGAAGGTCATCCCCCAGGAAAGGTCTTTGTTGCTCTAGCAGCAAAAAATCATCCAGTCCAAGTAGCAGAATTAAACATCTCAAATAAACCTAGAAATGTTGTAAGAGAAGTGGCAGAGTTTGAAGTTTTAAACTTCTTGAATTGTAAAATTAAGCTAGAAAAATAAATAAACCATTTGTGGTACACTCAAATCAAATTTCCAAC